>JBAVCR010000640.1:0-5976 GCA_049586815.1 Anaeromyxobacteraceae bacterium | reverse complement strand
CCGGGGAGGCGGGCGCGCTGCTCGCCTCGCTGGCGCGGAACCGGGCCGCGGAGCTCGCTCCCATCCGGGCCGGCGAGGAGCCGCCTCCCGGGGCGATCGCCGCGGTCCTGGTCAGCTGACGAAGGTCGCTTCCCGCGCCCAGCGGAAGGCCTGGTCGATCTGCTCGTCGGCGAGGACGCCATCGCGCCGCAGCATCTCCACCTCGCGACGCAGGTCGGTGTCGAGGAGGTAGGGGCCGTCGGTGTTGATGGTGAAGCGCACCCCGTTCCGCCAGAAGCGTTGCAGGACCTCGCGCAGCTCGGCGGTGCCGGAGACGGCGCGCGTGGCGAGGTTCGAGGTGGGGCAGATCTCGAGGGTCACGCCCCGCTCGCGGAGGAGCGCCATCACCTTCTCGTCCTGGGCCGCGCGGATGCCGTGGCCGATCCGGTCGGGCTCGAGCTCCTCCACCACCGCGCGGACCCCCTCGGCGCCGGTACCGGCCGTCTCGCCGGTGTGCACGGTGGTGCGCAGCCCCGAGCGGCGCGCATGGGCGAAGAGCTCGCGGTAGCGCCCGACCACGGCGGGATCGAGCTCCAGCGCGTTCCGCTCCGTGCCGGCGAGGTCGATGCCGACGACGCCGCGGCGCATGTAGCGCACCGCCTTCTCCACCAGGATCTCGTTCAGGTGGGTGTCGAACTCGCGGGCCAGGCAGAAGATCAGCCCGGCCTGCACGCCGTACTCGAGGACCGCCCGGTCCATCCCGCGCAGCGCGGCGTGGATGATGTGGTCGAGGTCCCGCTCGCCCCCCTGGTTGCGCTTCATGGGGTTGAAGCGCAGCTCGATGAGGTTCACGCGGGACGACCGGTACTCCTTCCCGATGATCTCGTGGACGCTCCGCTCCATGGCCTGGGGCGAGGACTGGATCCGCTCCGTCCACTGGTGCAGGACGGCCAGGTACTCGTCGAGCGACTTCACCTTCCCCGGGCGCGCCGAGACGAGCTCGCGGAACTCCCAGTAGTCGGCGACCGGCAGCTTGAGGCCATGCTCGTGGGCGATCGACCAGAGCGTGTGGGGCGCGGCCGCGCCGCCCACGTGGATGTGCAGGTCGGCGAGGTCCCGGACCATGCCGGGCTACCGCTCCGCCTCGTCGGGCGAGGCGTCGGCCGGGGCGCCGAGCGAGAGACCGCAGTCGGGGCAGTCGGCCACTCCCCCCGCGGGCGTGAAGCGGTGGCCGCAGGCCGGGCACTCGATCTCGCCCCCGGCGTCGAGGTCGACCCCCTTCAGGCCGCGCTCCGCGGCCGCCTGCGCGGCGGGGTCCTCGACGAGGTGGGCCCAGTCGGCGAGGAGCACCTTGGCCGCCGCCTCCACCTCCGCCTCCGGGACGTAGAGGTTCCAGAGGGGGTGCTGCTTCTCCGCCGGGCGCCGCCCCGGCACCTGCTCCATGCCCGGAGACAGCCCCTGCCCCTCGAGCGCGTCCTTCATCTCCTTGATGGCGGCGAACCCGGACCGGGACAGGAGCCGGAGCCCCTCCCCTTCGGCGGCGCACGTGACGCAGGTTCCGGCGGGGTCGAGCGGGGTGTTGCACTTGGGGCAGGTGACGACGTCCATGGGTCCTCCTCGGCCGTCCGGATGTGCGCGCACGGGGGCGCTCCCACGGCTATACTCCGGCCCCTCATGATCATCGACGGAAAACTGGTGGCCGCGAAGGTGCGCGCCGAGGTGGCCGAGCAGGTGAAGGAGCTCTCCCGGAAGGGTATCGTGCCCGGGTTGACGGTGGTTCGCGTCGGCGACGACCCGGCCTCCGCGGTCTACGTGCGGGGAAAGCGCAAGGCCTGCGAGGAGGTGGGCATGCGTTCGGTGGAGCACCACCCCGACGCGTCCATCTCCGAGGCCGACCTGCTCGCGCTCATCGCCCGCCTGAACGCCGACCCCGAGACCCACGGCATCCTCGTCCAGCTGCCGCTGCCCAAGCACATCGACGAGTCGAAGGTCCTCGACGCCATCTCCCCCGAGAAGGACGCGGATGGATTCCACCCGACGAACGTCGGCAACCTCTGGACCGGCAAGCCGGCCCCGCGCCCCTGCACGCCCGCGGGCGTGATGCGGCTGCTCGACGAGGCCGGTGTCGACCCGAAGGGCAAGCGGGCCCTCGTCATCGGCAGGTCCAACATCGTGGGCAAGCCCATGGCGTACATGTTGCTCGAGCGGCACGCCACCGTGACCATCGCCCACTCCCGCACGGCCGACCTGGCCGCCGAGGTGGGGCGCGCCGACATCGTCGTCGCCGCCATCGGCAAGGCCGAGATGGTGAAGGGGACCTGGGTGAAGCCCGGGGCGGTCGTCATCGACGTCGGGATGAACCGCAAGGCCGACGGGAAGCTCTGTGGCGACGTGGAGTACGCCGAGGCCGAGAAGCGGGCATCGGCCATCACCCCCGTCCCGGGCGGCGTCGGCCCCATGACCATCGCCATGCTGCTCGTGAACACGCTCGAGCTGGCGCGAAAGGCCGGCCGGTGAGGAGGGCCGTCCTCGCGGGCGTGCTGATCGCCGCGTCCTGTGCGCGCGCCAACGGCGACCTCGTGCTGCGCCCGGAGCCCCTCGGGCCGGCCCCGGCCCCCGCACCGGTCGCGGCCCGCGTGATCCACGTCGCCGACCTCGGCGACGACACCCGGCAGCAGGCCCAGGTGGCGGCAGGGATGGCCGCGCTCTCCCGCGCCGCGCCGGTCGACCTCGTGGTCCATCCGGGCGACAACGTCTACGAGTGCGGCCCCGACCCGAGACTGCCCGGCGCGGAGGGCTGCACGTTCGCCCCCGACGGCAACCAGGTGACCCCGGGCTACGTCCCCCCGGCCGATCCCTCCTTCGAGAAGCTCTTCGAGCGCGCGCTCGCCGGCGTGAACCGCGGCGGCAAGCCGGTCCCGGTCCTGCTCACCCTCGGCAACCACGACGTCGCCGCCCGCGGCGAGTGCTCGGCGGGGAGCGACGAGATCGCGGTCGGACGCCAAAAGGCCTGCCTGTCGGTGGCCCACCGGTCGCCGCGCTGGTCGATGCCCGGCCGGCACTGGGTGCAGGACGTGGGGCCGGCCCGCTTCATCGGGTTCGATTCCAACCTCCTCAAGAGGGACTACGGCGGCTTCTCCTTCGACGACGAGGTGGCCTTCGTCGCCGAGGCGGCGAAGCCCTGCAAGGAGCGGCTCTGCTTCGTCGTCGCCCACCACCCCAGCTTCTCGGCCGGAGAGCACCGCTCCGACGCCACCCCCGAGTACCTGGCGCGGGTGAAACGCATCGAGGAGGCGGCCGGCCCCATCGCCGCCTGGCTGGCCGGGCACGAGCACCAGCTCGAGCACCTGCGCGCCCCCTCCGGCTACGACGTCCTCATCTCCGCCAACTCCTCCCGGGGCCGTCCCGGCGAGAGGTTCGAGGCCGTCTCCGCGCCCGGGGCCCGGCTCCTCTTCGCCTCGACGCGCTGGGGCTTCGGGGTCCTCGAGGTCGGCGAGGGCGGCGGCTGGTCCTACCGGTTCCTCGACGAGCGCGGCAAGCCGATCCAGTGCTGCACGGCGGTTGCACGGGGTCCGTGCACGCCCGTCACCTGCCCTCCATGATGCCTTGACCCTCGGGGGGCTCCCGCTAGAATCGCGCCGCCCTCCCCAACCATCGGCGGTCCGAATGGCGAAGCGAACCCCGCTCTACGACGTGCACGTGCAGTCCGGCGCCCGGATGGTCGAATTCGCCGGCTGGGACATGCCGGTCCAGTACTCCGGCGTCCTCGACGAGCACGAGGCGGTGCGGACCCGGGCCGGGCTCTTCGACGTCTCCCACATGGGCGAGGTCGTCTTCCGCGGGCCGAAGGCGCTCGACGCGCTCAACCACGTCTTCACGAACGACCTCACCAAGGTCGCCGACGGCCAGGCGCAGTACGGATGCCTCTGCCGGGAGAACGGCGGCATCGTCGACGACGTGGTCGTCTACCGCCGCTCGGCCGAGGACCTCCTCGTCTGCGTGAACGCGGGCAACCGGGACAAGGACTTCGCCTGGCTGCGCGACCACGCCGGCGGCGCCCAGGTGACGAACGAGTCCGACGACTGGGTCCAGCTCGCGCTCCAGGGCCCGAAGGCCCAGGCCATCCTGCAGCGGATCACCGCGACCGACCTCGCCGCCCTGAAGGCCTTCCGCTTCACCGACGGCGCGGTGGCCGGCGTCCCCTGCACCATCGCGCGCACCGGCTACACCGGGGAGGACGGGTTCGAGCTCTTCTGCCGGCCCGCCGAGGGGCCCCGCCTCTGGAAGGCGCTCGTCGAGGCCGGCAAGCCCGAGGGGCTCGTCCCCGCGGGCCTCGGGGCGCGCGACACGCTCCGCCTCGAGGTCGCCTACCGCCTCTACGGCAACGACATGGACGACGTCACCACGCCGCTCGAGGCCGGCCTGGGCTGGGTGGTGAAGTTCGACAAGGCCGACTTCATCGGCAAGCAAGCCATGCTCCGGCAGAAGGCGGCGGGGCTGCCCCGCAAGCTGGTGGGCTTCGTCCTCACCGATCCGGGGATCGCCCGCCACGGCTTCGACGTCCTCCACGACGGCAAGAAGGTCGGCGTGGTGGCGAGCGGGACGAAGTCCCCCACCCTGAAGACCTCCATCGGGCTCGCCTTCGTCCCCCCGGCGCTGGCCGCCGAGGGCTCCACCTTCGCCGTCGACATCCGGGGTCGCCCCACCTCCGCCCAGGTCGTGAAGACGCCCTTCTACACGAGGAACTGACCATGAACTTCCCCGACGATCTCAAGTACACCCGCGACCACGAGTGGGCCCGCGTCCAGGGCAACCGGGTCACGGTCGGCATCACCGACTTCGCGCAGGACTCGCTCGGCGACGTGGTCTACGTCGAGCTTCCCGACGTCGGCGACGTGGTGAAGAAGGGCGAGGCCTTCGGCGTGGTCGAGTCGACCAAGGCCGTGTCCGACCTCTTCGCTCCCATCTCCGGGAAGGTGGTCGAGGTGAACGCGCCGCTCGTCGACGCTCCCGAGACCGTCAACGAGGACGCCTACGAGGAAGGCTGGATGATCGTGATCGAGGCCGCCGACCCGAAGGAGCTCGCCGAGCTCCTCGACGGCGCCGCCTACCGGAAGTTCGTCGAGGAAGAGCAGGAGTAACCCTTGCGCTACCATCCCCACACCCCCGGGGACGTCCGGCAGATGCTGGACGTCTGCGGGGTGTCGTCCGTCACCGACCTCTTCCGCTCCATCCCGGCCCCGCTGCGGCTGGGGCGGCCGCTCGACGTGCCGGCGGCCGCCGACGAGGTCTCGCTCGTCGCCGAGTTCCAGCGGCTCGCGGCGAGGAACCGCACCGAGCACCCGCCCTTCGTGGGCGCCGGCGCCTACGCGCACCACGTGCCGGCGGTGGTCGACCAGCTCCTGCTCCGGGGCGAGTTCTTCACCGCCTACACCCCCTACCAGCCGGAGATCGCCCAGGGCACCCTGCAGGCGCTCTTCGAGTGGCAGACCTTCGTCACGCTGCTCTCCGGGCTCGAGATCGCGAACGCCTCGATGTACGACGGCGCCACCGCGACCGCCGAGGCCGTCCTGCTCGCCACCCGCGCCACCAGCCGGGACAAGGTGGTGGTGAGCGCCGCGCTGCACCCCGAGTACGGCAAGGTCCTCGCCACCTACCTCGCCTCCACCGGCGACGAGATCGTCACCGTCCCCTACGGCGCCGACGGGCGCACCGACCTCGCCGCGCTCGAGGCCGCCGTCGACGACCGCACCGCGGCCGTGGTCATCGGCTACCCGAACTTCTTCGGCGTGGTGGATGCCCTGCCCGAGGCGGCCGCCATCGCGAAGCGCGGAGGCGCGCTCTGCGTCTCGGCCACCGCCGAGGCGGTCGCGCTCGGCCTCCTGCAGGCGCCGGGCGCGCTCGGCGCCGACGTGGCCGTGGGCACCATGCAGAGCTTCGGCAACGGGCTCAGCTTCGGCGGCCCGGCCCCGGGCTTCCTCGCCATCCGCGAAGGCC
>JBAVCR010000639.1:0-3648 GCA_049586815.1 Anaeromyxobacteraceae bacterium | reverse complement strand
CGCCCGCTCCGCCGCGCCCCGGCCCACCGACTCCGGCGCCGGGACCACCGAGACGTGGCGCGCGAAGGCGAAGTCCCAGTCCTCGGGGCGCCGGCCGTCGGGGTCCTTCACCGAGACCTCGGCGGAGACGGTGAAGCTCGTGCCCTGGCGCGAGCCCTCGAAGCCGTCGGTGTGGACCCGGTAGCCCTCGAGCAGCACGTCGGAGAAGCCGGTGGTGACCGAGAGGATCGACCCGGCGCCCTTCACCCCACGTGCGCCGGCCTCGGCGGCCTGGGCGCGCTCGCGCCGGCCGGCCGCGGTCATCGCGCCCTGCGAAGGGTCGACGAGGTCGAGGTCCACCCGGGCCTGTCCCTCGTACAGCTTCGGGTCGGGGAGCGCGCGGAACCGGTCCGGCTCGAGCTTGCGGGCCATGGCCACCGCGGTCTCCACGAAGGCCCGGATCGCCTCGGGGCGCAGGTCGGAGGTGGCGACGGTGGTGTAGCGCCCGTCGACGTAGAGCTCGAGCTGGAGGCCGCGCGTCGTGGCCTCCTTCATCCGCTCGAGCCGCCCGTCCCGCCACTCGACCTCGACGGTGCGGACCCGGCCGGCGCCCACCGCCGCCTGCTGGGCGCCCGCCTTGCGGGCCATGTCGGCCGCGGAGCGGGCCGTGTCCTGCAGCTGCTTCCTCGTGTCGTCGCTCGCCATGTCTAGGCCTTCCTCTGACCGCCGACGGTGATGGAGGAGACGCGGACGGTGGGGATGCCCTGGGAGACCGGCACGCCCTGGCCGTCCTTGCCGCAGGTCCAGCCGCCCTCGTCGACGACGAGGTCGTTCGCCACCATGTCGATCCTCTCCAGGACCTTGGGGCCGTTGCCGATGACGTTCACGTCCTTCACCGGGCGGGTCAGCTTGCCGTCCTCGATGAGGAACCCGTTCTTCACGTAGAAGGTGAAGTCACCGGCGCCGATGTTCACCTGGCCGTTCGTGAAGTTGGAGCAGAAGATGCCCTTCTTCACCGAGGCGACGATCTCCTCCTTCGTGTGCGGCCCGTTCAGCATGTAGGTGGCCCGCATGCGGGGGATGGGGGCGAACTGGTAGCTCTCGCGCCGCCCGTTGCCGGTGGGCTTCACGCCGTAGTGGCGGGCCGAGACCGAGTCGTGGAGGTAGGTGGAGAGGATCCCGTTCTCGACGAGGTGGGTCACGCCGGCCGGGTTGCCCTCGTCGTCCAGGTTGATGGCGCCGCGCGCGTTCGGGAGCGTGGCGTCGTCGACGATGTTCACGAAGGGCTTCGCGACCGGCTTGCCGATCTTGTCGGAGAAGATCGACACGTTCTTCCGGTTGAAGTCGGCCTCCATGCCGTGGCCGATGGCCTCGTGGAGCAGGATGCCCGACGACCCGGCGGCGAGCACCACCGGCATCTCGCCGGCCGGCGCCGGGACCGCCTCGAAGAGGATGGTGGTCCGGTCCACCGCCTCGCGGACCACGCGGGCCAGCCGATCCTGGTCGTAGTATTCGAGGCCGGCCCGGGCGGCGACGTTGTAGCCGCCCGACTCGCGCCGCCCGTTCTGCTCCGCGGTGCACTGGAGGTAGAGCCGGGTCATCGGCTGGAAGTCCTCGGCGATGCGCCCGGTGGAGTCGGCGATGAGGATGGCGCCGTACTCGTCGGCGAAGCTGATGTTCACCTTCTTCACCCGGGGATCGGAGGCCAGCGTCCGGGCCTCCAGGGTGGAGAGGATGGGCATGGTCTGCTCGGGGCGCACGTCCTCCCAGCGGACCTTCACCGGGTAGCGGTCGGGGAGCTTCCCGGCCACGTGGAAGCGCTGCGGGCCGGGCCGGGCGGGGCCGTCGGCGATGGCCGCCGCGGTGCGGGCGCACTCGACGATGGCGGCGAGCGAGAGATCCTCGGTGTAGCCGTAGCCCTGCTGGTCGCCCTTCACGGCACGCACGCCGACGCCGAGCGAGACCTGGGCCGAGGAGCGGTTCACGGCGCCGTCCTGCAGCCCGAGGCTGGAGGAGACGCGATGCTGGAAGTAGACGTCGGCCGAGTCGGCGCCGCGCGACATGGCGGCGGCCAGCACCTCGGCGAGCAGCGGCTCGGTGACGCCGAAGCGGTCGAAGTAGCCGATGCCCGTCCCGGAGGCCTCCGGCACCGGCTTCGCCGTCGCGCACCCGGCCAGGTCGACCGCGCCGGCGGCCACCAGCCCGGCTCCCGACAGTTTCATGAACCTGCGCCGCCCCATCCTTCGATGTGCCATCGTCGCTCCTCGGGTGAGACTCCCTGCCGTCGGCCCTCCCCGGACCTCCGGGGGGCTGGATTCTGCAATGGTCCCGGGGGAACTGCCAGTGGTTCCGGGGGATTCCCGGAATCGGGCGTGGCTTCGCGGACCTGCACGGCGGAGCGCCCCGGGTTATCCATCCGGACATGCGAAACGCCCTCCTCCTGACCGCCCTCCTCGCCATTTCCCCGACCGCCCTCGCCGCCGAGGTGGGAAAGCCCGCCCCCGACTTCACGCTCCCCGACCTCGACGGCAAGCCCCACCGCCTCGCCGACCTGAAGGGGAAGATCGTGGTCCTCGAGTGGTTCAACCCGGGCTGCCCGTACGTGGTGAACTCCCACACGCGGGGCTCCCTCGTCGACGCCGCGGCGCGCCGCTCGAAGGAGGGCGTGGTGTGGCTCTCGGTGAACTCCGGCGCGCCGGGGAAGCAGGGATGGGGGGTGGAGGTGAACCGGGAGGCGGCGAAGGCCTGGTCGATGCCGAACCCCATCCTGGTCGACGAGAGCGGTGCGGTGGGGAAGGCCTACGGGGCCACCAACACGCCCCACATGTTCGTCATCGGCAAGGACGGGAAGCTCGCCTACAAGGGGGCCATCGACAACTCGCCCGACGGGGAACGGGGCGCGCCGCAGGGCGGGGTGCTCGTCGAGTACGTCACGGCGGCCGTGGAGGACCTGTCCGCGGGCCGCCCGGTCCGGACGCCGGAGACGAAGGCGTACGGGTGCGGCGTGAAGTATTCCAATTGACGGGCGGCACGATGCCGATCGTCCTCCTCGCGGTGGCGGCGCTGGCCTCGGGCGCCGAGCCTGCCCGGGCTCCCGGTGCGCGCGCCGAGGGCGCCGCCTGGACGGTGGCGCTCGAGCTTCCCGACCCCGTCGTGAGGGGAAAGCCGGCCTCGGCCCGCGTGGTGGTGACGGCGCGCGCCCCGTACCACGTGAACCTCGACTACCCGATGTCCTTCCGGTCCGACGCGGCATCCACGGCCGCATTCCCGGGGCCGCGCGTCCCGCTGGGGGAGGGCGCGCTCCGCGTCCCCTGCAAGGACCACCCCGACGAGACCTGCTCCATCGCGGCGCCGCTCCCGTTCACCCCACCGGCCGGGGGGGAGGCGCGTCTCGCCGGCACCGTGTCGTTCAGCGTGTGCAACCCCGACCGCTGTATCATCGAGAAGGTGATGCTTTCGGCGGCCGCACCGTCGCGCTGAGCGGCGGGCCGCCCGGGCAGGGGAGGCCCTTCTTCCGCCATGGCGACCCTCGCGCGTCCCCGGCTCGCAGCGCTCGTCGCGCTCGCCGCCGCTCCCGCGATGGCGGCGACGACCCCGCCATCCGGCCCCTTCTGGTTCGACGGGTCGAAGCCCCGGCCCGCGGTGGCAGGCTGTCTCGACACGCTCGCC
>JBAVCR010000638.1:0-1778 GCA_049586815.1 Anaeromyxobacteraceae bacterium | reverse complement strand
GTGCGAGGAGGCCCGGGCCCGCGCCGTCTCGACGAGACGCCGGTGCCCCAGGTGGACCCCGTCGAAGTTGCCGATGGCCACCGCACACCCGCGCAGCCCGGCCGCGGCCTCGAGGCTCCCGTGGACCTTCATCGCCTCCCCTTCCCGAGGTGGCCGCGCTGGAAGGCGAGCGGGAGCAGCGCGCCGAGGGTGGTCTCGACCCGGGAGCCGCGCGCGCCCAGGAGCAGGACGGGCAGGTCCGGACCGGCGAACTCGGCGAGGGTCTGGAGACACATGCCGCAGGGAGGCGTGGGCGGTACGGTGCCGCTCGCCACGGCCACGCCCTCGAGCGCCCGCTCCCCGGCGGCGACCGCCGTGCCCACCGCCACCCGCTCGGCGCAGACGGTGAGCCCGTAGCTCGCGTTCTCCACGTTGCAGCCGGGGAAGACCCGGCCGCCGGCCAGGACCGCCGCTCCCACCCGGAAGCGGGAGTACGGGGCGTAGGCGCTCCGGCGCGCCTCGCGGGCCGCCGCCGCCAGGGCCCCGCGCCTCATGTGACCCCCAGGAAGCGGGCCATCCGCGCCGCGTCGGCGGGGTCGAGCCCGTCCGGCCGGGCGTGCACCACGAAGGCGTCTCCCTGCCGGTCCACCCGGAGGACCTCGCCGCCGGCGCGGATCTCGGCGTCGGCGCCGGGGAGGAGGAAGCGCAGCTCCAGGCGGCGCGCCGGTGGATGACTCATGGTGAAATAGAGCCCGGCCGGGTCGAGCCACCCGACCCACTCCTCGAAGGAGCCGCCCGCCGCGGGATCGCGGGCGAGCACGTGGAAGCGCCGACCTGCCGTCACCTCGTCACCTCCGCCGCCCAGTCGGCGGCGAGCGCGCGCATCCGCTCCGCCGCGACGGCGCCGGCCGCGATCACGTGGCCGTGGTCGAGGGGGGTGGCCGAGAGCCCCGCCGCCAGGTTCGTCACCAGCGAGACGGCGGCCACCTGGACGCCGGCGTGGCGCGCGGCGATCACCTCGAGGACCGTGGACATCCCCACCAGGTCGGCGCCGAGCGTGCGCAGCATGCGGATCTCAGCCGGGGTCTCGTAGCTCGGACCGGCGAGGCCCGCGTAGACGCCGGCCCCGAGCTCCAGGCCCCGACGCGCGGCGCAGGTCTCGAGCAGCGCCCCGAGCCGGGCGTCGTAGGCCGCGCTCATGTCGGGGAAGCGCGGCCCGAGGCGATCGTCGTTCGGCCCGCGCAGCGGATCGGCGCCGGTGAGGTTCAGGTGGTCGGTGATGCGGACCAGGTCGCCGGGGGCGAGCGCCGGGTTCACCGCGCCGGCGGCGTTGGTGAGGAGGAGCGACCGGATGCCGTACCAGCCGAGGAGGCGGACCCCGAAGGTCACGTCGGCGGCGTCGACTCCTTCGTAGAGGTGGACGCGCCCCTGGAGGATGGCGACGGGGACGGCGCCGAGGAGCCCGACCACGAGCCGGCCCGCGTGTCCCGGGACGGTGACCTCCGGGAACTCCGGGATCTCCTCGTAGGGGATGGCGACGGCCTCGCGAAGCCCGTCGGCGAGCGCCCCCATCCCCGACCCGAGCACGATGCCCACGGCGGGCCGGAGGGAGGTGCGGCCGCGCACCCAGGCGCGGGCGTAGTCGAGGCGGGTGTGCAGGTCGGGTCCGCGGTTCATCTTCCCTCCTCGTCGATCCGCTCGTGCACCAGGGGCTGCCGGGGAGCCGGACCGGCGCCGATGCGCCAGGCGGCGCGGAGCCGCGCGGCCACCGCCTCCGGGCTCTCGAGCGGCGCGGCCCC
>JBAVCR010000637.1:0-1532 GCA_049586815.1 Anaeromyxobacteraceae bacterium | reverse complement strand
CGGGCGCCGCCATCCCGTTCGCGCGCCACATGGTGGAGAAGGCCTTCCCGTCCCGGGGCGCCTCCCCCGCCGCGGCCCCCGTCATCGCCGCGCCGCGGAGGTGACCGGCCCGATGTCCGACTTCCGCAACCCCGCTCCCACGGTGGACGCCGTCATCCTCCTGCCCGGGGACCGCGTGGTCCTCGTCCGGCGGCGGAACCCGCCGCACGGCTGGGCCATCCCGGGAGGATTCGTCGACGAGGGGGAACGGCTCGACGTCGCGGCCGCCCGCGAGGCCGAGGAGGAGACCGGGCTCCCGGTCACGCTCCTCGAGCAGTTCCACGCCTACTCCGACCCGTCGCGCGACCCGCGCCGCCACACCATCAGCACGGTCTACCTGGCGACGGCGGACGGCGACCCGCGGGGGGGCGACGACGCGGCCGAGGCCCGGGCCTTCGCCTGGGACGCGCTGCCCTCGCCCATCGTCTTCGACCACCGCGAGATCCTCGCCGACGTGCGCCGCTACCTGCTCACCGGAGCCCGGAGGCGGCTGTGAGCGACAGGCTCTCCCCGGTGGAGCGCGCCGCCCTGCTCGGCGTGGCCCGCGCGGCCATCCGCCAGCACCTCGGGATCGGTCCGCCGCCCCTCCTGCCGGAGACCGGGGGCCTGGGCGAGCAGCGCGGCGCCTTCGTCACCCTGCGTCGCGGGGGCGAGCTGCGCGGCTGCATCGGGCGCTTCGACCCGGAAGAGGCCCTATCCCGCACCGTCGCCGACATGGCCGTCGCCGCCGCTTCCCAGGACCCGCGCTTCCCGCCGGTCGGGCCGGAGGAGCTCGACGACCTCGAGATCCACGTGTCGGCCCTCGGGCCGAGGCGCCCCTTCCCGGGCCCCGAGGCGCTCCGCATCGGCGAGCACGGGCTCGTGGTCCGCCAGGGCTGGCACCGCGGGACCCTGCTCCCGGTGGTGGCGGTGGAGCGCGGCTGGGACCCCCTCACCTTCCTGAAGCACGTCTGCCTGAAGGCCGGCCTGCGCGCCGACGCCTGGCGCGACCCGGCCACCACCGTCGAGATCTTCGACGCCGAGGAGTTCGGCGGCGCCGGGGAAGAGAATCCATGAGCGCGATCCTGCAGTCCGTACCGATGGTCCTCGTCACGGTGCTCGCCTTCGGGCTGCTCATCGTGATCCACGAGCTCGGGCACTACCTGGCGGCCCGCTGGGCCGGGATGCGCGTCGAGCGGTTCAGCGTCGGATTCGGTCCGGTGATCTGGTCCCGCCGCCGCGGCGACACCGAGTGGGCCGTCTCCGCCGTCCCGCTGGGCGGCTACGTGAAGATCGCCGGCATGGCGCCGGGGGAGGACATCGCTCCCGGCGACGAGAGCGCCTACTCCCACAAGCCGGCCTGGAAGCGGTTCGTCGTCATCATGGCGGGGCCGGCCATGAACTACCTGCTGGCGGTGATCATGGCCGTCGGCCTCATCGCCACGATGGGCCTCCGGGAGCCCGACCAGAGCGCCGTCATCGGCGACGTCATCGGCGGCGGCGCGGCGCAGCGC
>JBAVCR010000636.1:0-6144 GCA_049586815.1 Anaeromyxobacteraceae bacterium | reverse complement strand
GCTCCCGCTCCCGCGCAGGCCGCCCAGAAGGCGGCCCCTCCGCCGAAGCCCGCTCCCGCCCCGGCGCCGAAGGGCGCCGCCAGCGCCGCACGCGGCCCGTCCGGCAAGGGGGCCTTCTCGGTGCAGGTCGGCTCGACGCAGGATCGCTTCGAGGCCGAGCGGATCGCGGCCCGGTTCGCCTCGCGCGGCCCGAAGGTGAGCGTCGCCGAGGTGCCCGGCAAGGGGCGCTGGTACAGGGTGAGGCTGGGGTCGTTCGAGTCCCGCGAGGCGGCCGACCGCTATCTCAGGGACCTCGAGCGCAGCACGGGGGCGAAGGGTTTCGTCGCCGCGAACTGAAGGAGGACCGGTGAAGAAGTTCGACCAGCCGAAGCGCGTCGAGAAGCCCTGGGGGCACGAGCTGTGGTGGGCGCAGACGGACCGGTACGTGGGCAAGCTCCTCCACGTGAAGGCGGGACACCGGCTCTCGCTGCAGTACCACGAGCGGAAGGACGAGACGATCCACCTGTGGAGCGGCGAGCTCCTGCTCGTGCTCGACGAGGGGAGCGGGCTCGTGGAGCACGCCATGCACCCGGGCGAGAGCTACCACGTGAAGCCCTTCACCCGGCACCGGATGGTGGCGGTCACCGACTGCGACATCCTCGAGGTCTCGACGCCGGAGGTCGAGGACGTCGTCCGGCTCGAGGACGCCTACGGGCGCGCGGGCAAGTAGGGCGCGGCCTCGCCGCCGAGCTCCCGGCAGATGGCGTCGGCGGTCTTGAGCCCGTCGACGGCCGACGAGACGATTCCCCCGGCGTGGCCGGCGCCCTCGCCGGCCGGGTAGAGCCCGGCGAGACCCGGGACCTGCATGTCCTCCCCGCGCGGGATCCGGCAGGGGGCGCTCGTGCGGGTCTCGACCCCGATGAGGAGCGCGTCCGGCGAGACGAAGCCGCGCATGCGCCTGTCGAAGCCGCGGACCGCGGCGCGGAGCGCCTCGTGGACCTGGACCGGGTAGAGGCGGCCCAGGTCGGCGTGCGTGAGCCCCGGCCGGTAGGAGCTCTTGCCGGGCGGGTCGCCGGGTCGCCCCGCCAGCCAGGCGGCGAGACGCTGGGCCGGGGCCCGGTAGCCACCCCCGCCGAGCTCGAAGGCGGCCCGCTCCCACTTCCGCTGCCATTCGAGGCCGGCGAGCGGCCCCTCGAATCCCTCGGCGGCGAAGTCGGCGGGCGAGACCGCCACGACGAGCCCGGCGTTGGCGAGGGGCGACGAGCGCCCGGAGTTGGACATGCCGTTCGTGACCTGCATCCCCGGCTCGGTGGGCGTGGGGACGACGACGCCGCCCGGACACATGCAGAAGGAGAAGACGCCCCGCGCCTTGCCGCCCACGCTCGGGTTCTCGGCGAGCCGGTAGTCGGCCGCCGGCAAGCCCTCCGCCCCCGCGGCCCGGCCGTACTGGATCCGGTCGATGAGGCTCTGCGGGTGTTCCACGCGGAAGCCGACGGCGAAGGGCTTCGCCTCGATGGGCCAGCCGCGGGCCGCGAACCGCTCGTAGAGCTCCCGCGCGCTGTTCCCCGGCGCGAGCACGAGCCGGTCGCACGGCACGGTGCGTCCGTCGGCGAGGACGAGCCCGCGGACGCGCCCGCCCGACACCTCCACGTCGACGGCGCGCGCGTTCCAGAGGAACTGGCAGCCGCCCCGCTCGAGCTCCTCCCGCATGGCGGACACCGCCGCGGGGAGCACGTCGCTGCCCACGTGCGGCTTTCCCTGCACCTTGATCCGCTCCACGTCGCCGAAGCGGGCGAAGAGCTCGACGACCCGGCGCACCGCGGGATGCCGGATGCGCGTGGAGAGCTTGCCGTCGGTGTAGGCGCCGGCCCCGCCCTCGCCGAAGTTCATGTTCGACTCGGTGTCGAGGTCGCCGCTGCGCATGAGGCGCGCCACGTCGCGGCGGCGCGGCGACACCTGCTTGCCCCGGTCCACGACGATGGAGCGGACGCCCCGCTCGAGGAGCCCGTAGGCGCAGAAGAGGCCAGCCGGGCCTGCGCCCAGGATGACCGGGGGGAGATCCGGGGCCGAGACCCTCGGCGGGGCTGGATCGGGATCCGGCACGATCTCCACGCCGGTGGGGAGGGAGGGCAGGGCCCCGGAGAGCTCGACCTCGGCGTCGATGACCCAGCGCGGGTGTCCCTTGCGGCGGGCGTCGAGCGAGCGGCGCGCCACGACGAGGTCCGCGAGGTCGCTCCGCGCCACGCCCAGCTTCTCCGCCACGCGCGTCGAGAGCGCGTCCGCGGGTTCGTCGAGCCAGAGGTGGATGCCGGGGACGCGGTAGCGCACGAGGGTGGCTATCTAGCGAGCGGAAGCGTGCAGCGCTGCGAAGCGCCCTTCGCGGAGGGCGGCCGCCTCGGTGGTGATACCGCGAAGGGTGTTACGCACCTCCGGGGTCGTCCGGGCGGCAGGGCGTCATCCAAGTGCCTGGAATCACGAAAAAAGATCGCTTGCCGTGAAGTGGCCTGGCGGTTGCTTTTGGAACGGGCGCAGCTTCACGGGGCTCCGGCCCCCCACGAGGACACCATGCTCGCTCCCATGCTCGACGCCAAGGGCACCAAGATTCTCGCCAAGTCCCTCTTCAAGGAACTCCGGACGAGCGGCTACACCGCGAACCAGATCCTCGGCCTCTCCACCGAGCTCATCGAGCTCGTGACCCAGGACCTGCGCGCGCAGGGCGAGGCCCGGCCGGAGGCCGAGAAGACGTCCGCCGCCGCGCTGTAGCACGAAGCGCTCCGACAGATCTCGCCGCACGGCGGCGCCGGGCCGAACCCGGCGCCGTTTCTCGTTTTTTGAGCCCCCTCTGTCCCGGGTTTTCGTTTGACACCCCCCCGTCCGGCGGGTAGCTTTGCGACCCCATTTTCACGACCCCCCGGCACCCGGGAGAGGGAGCGTCTCGCCATGGCTCGCATCGCAATCAACGGTTTCGGTCGAATCGGTCGCTGCGTGCTTCGCGCCGCCGTGCAGCGGGGGGAGAAGGACCTCGAGGTCGTCTCCATCAACGACCTGACCGACACGAAGACCCTCGCCCACCTGCTCAAGTACGACTCGGTCCACGGCGTCTTCCCCTTCGAGGTCCGGGCCACCGAGAAGGGCATCGTGGTCGACGGCAAGGAGATCCAGGTCACGGCGGTGAAGAACCCCGCCGAGCTGCCCCACGCCGCGAACGGGATCGAGCTGGTCCTCGAGTGCACGGGCCTCTTCACCGACCGCGAGAAGGCCGAGGGACACCTGAAGGCGGGCGCGAAGCGCGTCCTCATCTCCGCCCCGGCCAAGAACCCGGACATCACCATCGCCTACGGCATCAACCACACCAAGCTCGACAAGGCGAAGCACCACATCATCTCGAACGCCTCCTGCACGACGAACTGCCTGACCCCGGTCGCCAAGGTCCTCCTCGAGACCTTCGGCGTGAAGCGCGGGCTCATGACGACGATCCACAGCTACACGAACGACCAGAACCTCCTCGACCTCCCCCACAAGGACCTGCGCCGCGCCCGCGCCGCCGCCCTGTCGATGATCCCCTCGACCACCGGCGCCGCCAAGGCCGTGGCCGAGGTCATCCCGGAGCTGAAGGGCAAGCTGAACGGCACCGCCGTCCGCGTCCCGACGCCCAACGTCTCCCTCGTCGACCTCACCGTCGAGCTCGAGAAGCCGGCCACGGTCGAGGCGATCAACGCCGCCTTCAAGGCCGCCGCGGCGGGTCCGCTCGCGGGCGTGCTGCAGTACTCCGACGAGCCGACCGTCTCCATCGACTACAACGGCAACCCGCACTCCTCGATCTTCGACGCCACGAACACCGCCGTCATCGACGGCAACTTCGCGAAGGTCTTCGCCTGGTACGACAACGAGATGGGGTTCTCGAACCGCATGGTCGACGTCGCGAAGTACCTGACGAAGTAGGCGGACCCGGGGGAGAACATGGCGGCCCAGATCCGGACCATCGACCAGCTCGACCTCGCCGGCAAGCGGGTCTTCATCCGCGTCGACTTCAACGTCCCGCTCGACGAGAAGGGGCGCGTCACCGACGACGCCCGCATCCGCGCCGCCCTCCCCACCATCCGCCACGCGCTCGCCAAGAAGGCCCGGGTGATCCTGGCCTCGCACCTGGGGCGACCGAAGGGCGACGCGTCCGACAAGGCCAGGTTCACGCTGGAGCCGGCGGCGCAGCGCCTCTCCGAGCTCCTCGGTGCGGACGTCATCCTGGCCGACGACTGCGTCGGCGACGGGGTGAAGAAGGCGGTCGCCGATCTCGGGGAGGGGAAGGTCCTCCTCCTCGAGAACCTGCGCTTCCACAAGGGCGAGGAGGGGAACGACGAGTCCTTCGCCCGCGAGCTCGCGTCCCTCGCCGACGTCTGGGTGAACGACGCCTTCGGCACGGCCCACCGGGCCCACGCCTCCACGGCGGGCATGGCCAGGTTCGTGAAGGAGCGGGCCGGCGGGTTCCTCATCCAGAAGGAGGTCGAGTACCTGGGGCGCGTCCTCGCGAAGCCCGAGCGCCCCTTCGTCGCCATCCTCGGGGGCGCCAAGGTCTCCGACAAGATCAAGGTGCTCGAGAACCTCATCGGCAAGGCCGACTCGGTCCTCATCGGCGGCGCCATGGCCTACACGTTCCTCGCCGCGAAGGGCGTCCCGGTCGGGAAGAGCCGCGTCGAGCAGGACAAGCTCGAGCTGGCCCGCCAGATCCTCGACAAGGCGAAGGCGAAGGGCATCGACTTCGAGCTGCCGATCGACCACGTCTGCGGCAACGAGCCCAGGGAGACCGCCGAGCGGGTGGTGGTGAACGCCCAGGCCATCCCCGACGGGCTCATGGGGCTCGACATCGGGCCGAAGACCCTCGACCGCTACCGGCAGCGCGTGCTCGCCGCGAAGACGGTCTTCTGGAACGGCCCGATGGGGCTCTTCGAGCAGAAGCCCTGGGCCGAGGGGACGTTCGGCGTGGCGAAGGCCATGGCCGAGTCGCCGGGCATCACGGTGGTGGGCGGAGGCGACAGCGCCGCCGCGGTCGAGGAGGCGGGGCTCGTCGACCGGATGAAGCACGTGTCCACCGGCGGCGGGGCGAGCCTGGAGTTCATCGAGGGGCGCGTGCTTCCCGGCGTCCAGGTCCTGGAGGAGTGATGGTGGCCCGGAAGAAGTTCGTCTGCGGCAACTGGAAGATGCACCGCACGGCCGCCGAGGCCCGGGCGCTCGCGGGAGAGGTCCGCGCCGCCGCCGAGGCGCTCGCCGACCGGGTCGACGTGGCCATCGCTCCCCCGTTCACGGCGCTCGCCGCCGCCCGGGAGGCCCTCTCCGGCTCCCGCATCGGGCTCGGCGCACAGAACCTCCACTGGGAGGCCCAGGGGGCCTTCACGGGCGAGATCTCGGCCGGCATGCTGGTCGACGCCGGCTGCCGCTACGTGCTCTGCGGACACAGCGAGCGCCGCCAGTTCTTCGGCGACACCGACGAGTGGGTCCAGAAGAAGACCCGCGCCGCGCTCTCCGCCGGGCTGCACCCCATCGTCTGCGTCGGCGAGACCCTGCCGGAGCGCGAGGCCGGGAAGACCCTCGAGGTGGTGGGTCGCCAGGTCCGTGCCGCCCTGTCCGGCCTCGACGCCGGGCAGGTGGGACGGCTCACCGTGGCCTACGAGCCCGTCTGGGCGATCGGCACCGGCAAGACCGCCACCTCCGCGCAGGCGCAGGAGGTCCACGCCGCCCTCCGGACCATCCTGGCCGAGCTGGCGCCGGTGGCAGCACCTTCCGTCCGCATCCTCTACGGAGGCTCCGTCAAGCCCGACAACGCCGCCGAGCTCATGTCCCAGCCGGACGTGGACGGCGCGCTCGTGGGCGGCGCGAGCCTCAAGGCATTAGACTTCACCGGGATCATCCAGGGAGCCATCCGTTGACCACGTTCCTCATCGTCGTTCACGTCGTCGTCGCCGCCGTCCTCATCGTCGTCATCCTGCTCCAGGCGGGCAAGGGGGGCGGCCTGGGAGGCGCCTTCGGCGGCAGCTCGCAGGCCGTCTTCGGCGGCCGCGGGGCGCAGACCTTCCTCGGCAAGGTGACCTCGGCCTCGGCCGTGGTCTTCATGCTGACGTCGCTCTCGCTCTCCTACCTCTCGACCCGCTCCGGGTCGGTGGTGAAGGAGGC
>JBAVCR010000635.1:0-9433 GCA_049586815.1 Anaeromyxobacteraceae bacterium | reverse complement strand
CCTCGAGCTCGAGGGCGAGGCGGGCGCTCCGGTGCCCGACGCCGGCGACCCGCTCCGCGTCCTCGCGGGCTCCCCGCGCTGGCTCGTCGCCGACAAGCCGGCCGGCGTGGCCACCCACCCGCTGCGGGCCGGGGAGACCGGCACCCTCGCCAACGCCGTGGCCGCCGAGTACCCCGAGTGCGCCGGCGCGTCCCCCGACCCCCGGGAGGGCGGGGCGGTCCACCGCCTCGACGCCGACACGAGCGGCTGCGCCCTCTTCGCCCGCGATCGGCAGGCCTGGGAGCACCTGCGCGGGCAGTTCGCGGCCCGAGCGGTGGAGAAGGTCTACCTGGCGCTCGCCTGCGGGCGGCTCTCCGCCGGGGGCGCCTGCTCGGTCCCGCTCGCCCAGCGCGGCGGGAAGTCGATCCCGGTCCCGGACGACGGGCACGGGGACCGGCCGCCGTCCCGCACCGGCACGCCGCGCCCGGCCGAGACCCGCTTCGAGGTGGCCCGCGCCTTCGCGCGCCACACGCTGCTCGAGGTGCGGATCCCCACCGGCGCCATGCACCAGATCCGGGCCCACCTCGCCCTCCTGGGGCACCCGGTGGCCGGCGACCTCGACTATGGCGGCGCCGCCGCCGCGCTGCCCGGACTGGACCGCCACTTCCTCCACGCCTGGAAGCTCGGCTTCGAGCGCCCCGAGGGCGGGCGCGTCGAGGTGCAGAGTCCGCTCCCTCCCGACCTGGCCCGCGTCCTCGCCGCGCTCGAGCCCTCCGGCGCCTAGAAAGCGGAAGGCCCCGCCGCGGATTCGCGAGCGGGGCCTCCGGTCCGGCCTCCGGCCGGTCCTGCGGGTCCGTCCTACTGCGGCGCGGCCGGGGCCTCGGGGGCGGCGCCCTCGACGGCCTCCACCAGCATCGGCGGATCGGTCATCATGCCGATGGTGTTCACGCCGGCCTTGTGGGCCTCGTCGAGGACCGTCACCGCGAACTCGTAGCGCGTGCCGTCCTGGGCGTTGAAGAAGAGCACCTTGGAGAGGTGGCCCTCGTAGACCGGCTTCAGCTTGGCCATCGCCTCGGGGACCGTCATCTCGGTCCGGTTGAGGAGCACCCGGCCGTTCTTCAGCGCGGTGAGCACGATCTGGTCGGGCGGCACCGCGTCCGGCGGGACGATCTGCGTGTCGGGCGGCTCGAACTCCGGCACGCGCATGTACATCTGCTTCTCGGCGAGCGGGGTGAGCACCATGAAGATGATGAGCATCACCAGCACCACGTCGATGAGCGGCGTGACGTTGATGTCGGTCATCGGGCTCTTCGAGCCCAGCGCCATCGACATGGCTACTTGCCCTCCTTCTTCACGTCGCTCTCGTCCTTGAGCTGGGTGGCGGCGAGCGACACGCCCATGACGCGGGTCTTCGTGACCTCGAGGATGGCCTCGCGGATCACCTTGTAGTCCGCGTCCCGGTCGCCCTTGAACATGATGGGCGCACCCGGGAGCTTCTGCATCGCCGACTCGAGCGCGGGGGCGAGGTCGTCCTTCTTCACCTCGTCCTTCTCGATGAACGTCTTCCCGTCGCGCGTCACCGAGAGGATGATGGGATCACCGCCGCTCTTCAGCTCGCTCACCAGCTTGGCGTCGGGCAGGGTCACCGCCTTGCCGCGCTGGAGCATGGGCGTGATCACCATGAAGATGATGAGGAGCACCAGCACCACGTCGACGAGCGGCGTGACGTTGATGTCGCTCTTGACGTTCTTGCTGCCTACGTCCATCGACATGACGGAGGTTCCTCGCGGGCCCCTCGGGGCCTAGCGCCCTTCCTTGATGAAGAAGTCGACGAGCTCCGTGGTGGAGTCGTTCACGTCGACCTGGATCTCCTCGACCCGGTTCGTGAAGTAGTTGAAGAACATGACGGCCGGGATGGCCACGAGGAGGCCGAAGGCGGTGGTCACGAGCGCCTCGGCGATGCCGGCGGAGACCGAGCCGAGACCGCCGGAGCCGGTGGCGGCCATGGCCTGGAACGCGGTGATGATGCCGGCCACGGTGCCGAGCAGGCCGACGAACGGGGCGGTGGAGCCGATGGTGGCGAGCGAGCCGAGGCCGCGGCGCAGGTCGGTGATGGTGCGCAGCGTGCTGCGGTCGATGGCGCGGTTCACCGCGGCGACGACGTCGAAGTTGCCAATCTCGCGGGAGCCGCCCGGCTTGCTGACCGAGTCGAGGCCCTGCCGGTACTCCTCGAGGGCGAGCCCGAGCACCTTGGGCAGGTAGCCCTTGGCGTACTCCTTCGAGTGCGCCAGCTCGACGGCCTCCTTGAACTTCCCGGCCGGGAGCAGCGCGGCGAGCTCCGCGGCGTACTTCCGCGAGGCGGCGTTGGCGCGGGAGTAGGTGAGGATGCGCTCCACCGCCACGGCGAGCGACCAGACGCTCATGATGGCGAGCACGACCGCGATGAACTTCGCGAACGGGCCCATGGTGCGCCACATGTTCACGAGGTCGAAGGACATCGCCGGTTCGGCGGCGGCGAGCGCGAGCTGGTTCACGACGTCGGTCACGGGAAGGGACATCTGTCTTTTCTCCTGGGGTGTGTCGGAAACGATGCCGCCCTACTGCAGGCGGACGGGCAGAATCACGTAGATGGCGGTGGGGCGGCCCTGGGCGTCGGCGCCGGGCTTCCAGCTGCAGTTGGACACGGCGTTCCGGATGGCGTCGGAGATGCGCTGATCGGGGACCTGGCCCATCACCGAGAACGCTCCCACCGCGCCGTTCGGGTACACCGCGAACTTCACGGTGACCGACTGGACGAAGCCGGCGAGCGCCGGCGGCAGCCGGAAGTTCTCGCGGAAGCAGTTCTTGTCCGTCATCTCCGGGGCCTTGAAGCCCGCGGCCATGTAGACGGGGGCGTCCTCGTAGCCGCCACCCTTCGAGACCTGGCCGCCGACCACGCCGCCGACCACGCCACCCTCGACGCCCTCGTCCCCGCTGTCGCCGTAGTCGTCCTCGGGCTCGTTCGGATCGGGAGGCTTGATCTCGTTCTCGACCGACTTCGGCTGGATCATCGCCATGGGCGCGGCCTTCTTCACCTCGACCTTGGGACGGTCGGAGGGCGGCTTCTTGCGCGCCGGGGGAGGCGGCGGAGGGGGCGGCGGCTTGGGAGCGGCCGCGCGCACGAACTTCACGTCGACCACCGGCTCGGACTTCACCGCCGCCCGGATCCGTTCGCCCGCCACGATCAGGAAGGCGACGAAGAGGATCTGGGCGATCGTGGAACCGGCGAGGAATGCGCTGCGCCGGGCGACGCGCTTGCCGCCTTCTGTCTTGGTGACTTCGTCGAACACGCCGGGGCCTCTTTTGACGGGAGAATCAGCCCGGAAGGGGGAACAAAGGTCGGGCGGCTTCTAGCGCCATGGCAAACTCTTGTCAACCGCATCCGGGAGACGGGTGGCCGGCGACCTTTCCGGCAGGGGAGGTGGGGTTCCCTCCTTAGATGGGGAATCCGATCGCCGCGGCGGGCCCTCCGCCTCGCCGCGATCGCGCCGCTCGAGGAGCGTGACGCAGGCCGACGTCGCGGGATGGGCCTGGAAAGCCGGTTTGGGGCGATACCGTGTTTCCGACCGGCTTCCGTGTGCATTCCGGACGTGTGAGAACACGCAGTACGTCGTTGACATTCCCCAAATCGGTGCGTAGAAATCGCACACTTCGGCCATCCCGCAACACTGTGTTTCGGGATCGTTTCAGGGCGGCCTCAAAGAGTTTCATGCTGGTTCCACCGTCTGGCTTCAGCTTCGTCGCATCTCTCCTAGGGAGGAAGTCATGAGGAAGAAGTTGCTGCGCCTCCTGTGGGTGGCACCCGTCGCGATGCTTCTCTTCGCCGGGTTCGCCTCCGCACAGACCACCGGCACCATCGTCGGTGTCGTCAACGACGCCGCAACGGGCAAGCCCGTCGCCGGCGCGCTCGTCATCGCAACCAGCAAGGCCCTCCAGGGCGAGCAGACGGCGGTCACCGACGCCAAGGGCAACTACACCCTGTCGGCGCTGCCGGCCGGCCAGTACACCCTCACCGCGCAGCTGCAGGGCTTCAAGCCTGCCACGCGCAGCGACATCAACCTCCGCGTCGACTTCACCATCCGCGCCAACATCGCCATGGTCCCCGAGGCCGTGCAGATGGAGGAGCAGGTGGTGAGGACTGGCACCGCACCCGCGGTGAACATCGGCTCCGCCGAGGCCGGCACGATCGTGTCGAAGGAGTTCCTCGCCACGGTGCCCGGCACCCGCACCTACGAGCAGGCCGCGACCATCGCGCCGACCGCCCAGCGCGACATGTACGGCGTCAGCTTCGCCGGCGCGACCTCGCCCGAGAACAACTACATCATCGACGGCCTCCGCGTCTCCGACCCGAGCCTCGGCACCCTCGGCACGAACCTCCTCACCAACTTCGTCGACCAGCTCGACGTGAAGGTGGGCTCGTTCATGCCCGAGTACGGCTACTCCTCGGCCGGCATCATCAACACGGTGACGAAGTCGGGCGGCAACGAGTTCCACGGCTCGATCTGGGGCAACCTGACCCCGGGCTTCTTCACCCCGTCCACCCCGGCCACCTTCAACAACGGCCAGGCGGTCGCCTCCCAGTCGACGCCCTACAAGGGCTCCTACGCGGCCGACTTCGGCCTCGAGGTGGGCGGCCCCATCGTGAAGGACAAGCTGTGGTTCTACGCGGGCTTCGCGCCGCAGATGAACTACAACGTCCGCACCAAGTACTACCAGTCGCGGACGCTGTGTAACCCCTCCGCCGTCGGCGACTGCTCCGGCGCCTTCCAGCGCGACCAGTACGGCCAGTTCGTCATGAGCCCCATCACCGGCACCGAGAAGGTGTACGGCTCCGGCTTCGACCGCTACTTCGCGATCGCCAAGCTGACCTGGCTCATCAACGAGAACCACAACGTCTTCGCCTCCTTCAACACCCAGCCGACGACCAACTTCGGCATCGTGGCGGCGAACGCGAACCCGAGCGCCGGCTACACCAACACGAGCGTCAACACGACGAACGCCACCCTGAACTACACGGGCAAGTTCTTCGACAAGCACGTCCTCCTCGAGGCCCGCGGCGGCTGGTACAACGCCAACTCCAAGGTCAACAACAAGACGGTCGACGGCGTCGACGTCCTGAACACCCAGTCGATCAACTGGATCACGAGCCAGCCGCTCGCCAACTTCGTGCCGGGCTTCAACTGCCCGCTCTCGAACGCCGGCGCCTGCAACGTGACCCAGTACTTCACCGGCGGCTACGGTTATGCCGAGAGCCCGACGAACAACCGCTACGCGGGCAACGTGGCCATCACCGGCCTCTTCGACCTCGCCGGCCAGCACCAGCTGAAGGGCGGCGTGCAGATCGACTACGCCACCTACGAGAACAACCGCTTCTACTCCGGCGGCGCCGCCATCCGCGCCCGCGGCCAGACGACCTCGACGAGCACCGCGGCCAGCACCGGCGCCAACTCGTTCCAGATCTTCCGCGCCTACGGCTACATCGACCAGAACGCGTCGCAGCTCATCACGCCGACCACGTCGCGGAACATCTGCGCCCAGTCGATCCAGAACGCCGACGGCACGTACACCTGCGTGAACTCCGGCCTCAAGGATCCGACCAACCCGGGCACGTCGATCGCCAGCACGAACACCTGGTCGAACGGCTACTACCTCCAGGACAGCTGGACCATCGCCAACGTCCTCACCCTGAACTTCGGCGTCCGCCTCGACACCCAGTCGATGAAGAACGACCAGGGCTCGGCCGAGGATCCGACCACGCCGCAGCTCGGCATCAACAACATGTGGGCGCCGCGCGTCCAGGCCATCTGGGACTTCACCGGCACCGGCCGCGGCAAGATCCAGGGCAACTGGGGCATGTACTACGAGGCCATCCCGCTCGACATGGCGCTCCGCGCCTTCGGCGGTGAGACCCAGGTCCGCGGCTTCTACCAGCTCGGTTCCTGCGACGCGAACCGCAACCCGCTCGTGAACCCCTCCGTCAACGTGATGCAGAGCTGCCCGAACGTCTACGGCCTCCGCGTCGGCCAGGGCCCCGGCCCGAACACGGTCGACCTCGCGGGCACGGGCTTCGGCCTCACCTCGGCGGCCTACTCGCCGGTCGACCCGAACCTCAAGGGCGCCTACACGCAGCAGTTCGGCGGCGGCATCCAGTACGAGGTCCTGCAGGACCTGACCCTCGGCGTCGACTACCTCGGTCGCCGCGCCGGCGACATCATCGAGGACATGTCGTCCGACGACGGCACCAACTACTTCATCGCCAACCCCACGGTCTCCAAGTCCTGGACCGCCACGGCGGGCCCGTACCAGGGCGTGACGTTCAACCCGAGCAACGCGGCCGGCCTCAGCCCCACCACCGGCAACGTCTACTCGGTGAACTGGCCGAAGCCCACCCGTGACTACGACGCGTTCTCGGTCACCCTGAACAAGCTCTTCTCCAAGAAGTGGCTGGCCCAGGCGAGCTACACGTGGTCGTCGCTCCGCGGCAACTACCCGGGCCTCTTCCGCATGGAGAACGCCCAGCTCGACCCGAACATCACGTCCGAGTACGACCTCGTGTCGCTGCTCGGCAACAAGACCGGCCCCCTCGGCGGCAACCGCACGAACCAGATCAAGGTCGCCGGGTCCTACAACGCCACGCTGTCGCCCGACGTCACCTTCGTCCCGAGCGTGAACTTCTCGGCCCTGTCCGGCCTCCCGGTCAGCGCCGTCGCTGCCCACGCCATCTACGGCAACGGCGAGTCGTACGTCCTGCCCCGCGGCGTCGTCGGCAACCTCCCCTGGACCTTCCAGCTCGACCTCGGTGGCAAGATCCTCTGGGCGATCTCCGGTCCCTACACGGTGCAGTTCAGCCTCGACGTCTTCAACATCCTGAACATGCAGACCACCCAGTGGGTCGACATGAACTACACCTTCGACTTCGCCACCCCGATGCAGGGTGCGCAGTGCGGGAACAAGACCTCGGCCACGGCGCGCGATCCGCTCGCGTCCCTGAACCAGTCCTGCCCCGACCTGCCGTACGCCCGTACGCTCGACGATCGGCGAATCAACCCCAACCTGAACTTCGGCCGGCCCACGAACTCCGCGCAGGGCCTGATCGGCGCCTACCAGGCGCCGATCTCTGCTCGGTTCGGCGTGGCGCTGAGCTTCTAACCGGGCGACTCCCGAGAAAAGGACAAGGAGATCCAATGAGCACGCGCAACTGGACCTTGGGGGGCTTCGGACTGGCGGTGGCTGCACTCGCCGCGCTGTCCGTGACCGCCTGTGATCCCTACATCGCCGCCAACACCGCACAGCCCGTGGTGATCGGCGTCACGATGGTCGATACCAACTACAACGAGTGGTACCAGTACAACTACACGGGCTGCACGGCCCCGTACCCCGAGCCGGACGAGGCCTGGGCGAACTCGGTGTATCCGGGCCTCTGCAACCCGGCCAACATCGACTTCGGCATCCCCACGGTCTGCCCGGTGGCCTGCTTCCCGCCCCGCGTCGGGCCTGCCTACGCGCCGTTCTATCTCGGCAACGTGAATGGCAGCTACCAGACGGCGGGCGGCGGGTCGTACTCGTTCGCGCTCCCGACGGCGTGGAACCTGCTCGGCGCGCCGGTGTCGTACATCGACCCGCAGGAGCAGGAGTTCAACTACGGGCAGATCCGGATCCTCTTCAACAAGCTGATGGATCCGAAGACCATCCAGCCCGATCCGCTGTCCTGCCTCCCGGCCGCGGGCGCCACGCCGAGCATCACGGTCACGGCGAACGGCACCGACGTCACCGCGACCCACTCGGTCTGCTACATCCCGAACTCGGACACCGAGTACTGGGGCGGCAGCATCGCGGTCACCGGTCCGGCTGGCTCGCTCAACCCGAACACGCTGTACCGCGTGCAGGGCACCGTCACCGACCAGCAGGGCAACACCGTCAACGTCGACGTGCGCGTGACCACGGTCCCGGGCATCGACGCCTCGACGGGGACCCCCGCGGTCCGCAAGTAGCGAGAACCTGCCGCCGGGCCTCCGGGCCCGGCAGCGAGTGAATCGGGGAGCCGGCCTTCGGGTCGGCTCTTCTTTTTTGTACGGCCGCCGTGGCGGGCGTCGTCCCCCGGGGGTAGATGCCGCCGGGCGCGGGGTTACCCCTCCTGCGCATCGCCCGGTCCTCGCGGCGAGGGCGGGCGAGGCTGGATGGCGCCGCGAACACCGTTCCTCGAGCTGGAGCGGGCCGGCGCCCGCTGCGGAAGCGATGCTCGGCGGGGCACCCCGCGCCGGCTGGCGCACGCGGGGGACGAGGCCGCCGCGGGCGGGCCTCGGTCAAGGTCGTAGGTGGGGCGGGGATGCGTGGGGTGGAGCGGTGACGTGGGGGGAAGCGCATCGGGCGGTGCTCGAGCGCGGTGCGTCGCCGTGCGACGGGGCGGTCAGGGCTCCACGGGGCGCGGTTATGATGTCGCGTGCTCGAGTGGTCCTACCTCTTCCTCGTCCTGCCCCTGGCCCTGGTGGTGGTCCTTGCGATCGCCCGAGCCATCCAGAGCGAAGGCTACGACCTCGCGGAGCCCGGCCCGAGTCTCGACCTCGGACCGGGCGGGAAGGCGAGGCGAATGGGGCGCGCCGCAGCCGCGACCGTCTCCGTCCGGTCTCGCGGGCCTGCCCCTACGGATCGAGCCCACGGAAGCGGCACCGTGGTGGGACGACCCCGCCCTTCCGTGCGGGTCATCAGGTGGATCGTGTCGATGCTCGTCTTCTGTCTGCCGGGAGCGATGGTCCTCGCCATGGCGGGAGGACGCGGGCAGCGCCTTCTGGGATGGGCGCTCGTCGTCCTCGCGGCGCCCTGTGCGTTCCTTGCAGGAAGGTCCGGGGATGCGTACCTCGTCGTGCTCCCCGGAGGCCTCGAGCGCGTGGACGGATGGGGCTCCAGGACGCTCATGCGCTGGAAGGAGGTGTGGTCCGTGAGCCTCGGCGCCGTGGCCTACCCGCGTACGACGTACGTCTCGCAGCGGACGCTCTCCGTTCGCGGGGTCGCGTCCGGCAAGAAGACCAGGTTCAGGGTCCAGGTGGACGTGCCAGGGATCGGAGACCTCGCCGCCGCCATCCTGGCGAACGCCCCGGCGAGCACGCTTGCGCAGGAACCGGATGCGGCCGAGGCGCTCGCCGCGATCGCCGCCGTGACCGGCCGCCCGATGCCCGCCCTTGACGAGCGGCGCGCGCAGTCCTGACGAGGACTCCGGCCGGGAGAGCGAGCAACCGGGTTCGCGCGTCGTGCCGCCGCGGCCTCCACGCCGGGTGCGCCGCATGGCCAGCGCGGGCGCCCGCCCGTGAACGCTGACAGCCTCGTGCCCCGAGCTTGCCAGCCGGCGTGGGGTGCCCCGCCGAGCATCGCTTCCGCAGCGGGCGCCGGCCCGCTCCAGCTCGAGGAACGGTGTTCGCGG
>JBAVCR010000634.1:0-1748 GCA_049586815.1 Anaeromyxobacteraceae bacterium | reverse complement strand
TGGCGCGCCTCACCCGGGTTCCGGGCGTGGGCAAGAAGACCGCCGAGCGGCTCGTGGTGGAGCTCCGGGACAAGCTCGCGGCGCTGGCGCTGGCCGCGTCCCCGCGCGCGGCGAGGGCCCGGGGCGGCATCACCGAGCAGCTGGAGCAGGCGCTCGTGGGGCTCGGCTACCGACCGCAGCAGGCCGCCCAGGCGGCCGAGGCGCTCGCCGGGAACGTCGAGGGACGGACGCTCGACGACCTGCTCCGCGAGGCGCTGAAGCGGCTGCGCGGGTAGGGCGCCCCGCCCGGCTCACTCCACGAAGATGGTGGCCGTCGCGGCGGGCTGCTGGACCGCGGTCCAGGTCATCGTGCCCGCGGCCTCGAGCGGGAGGGTCTCCGCCCCCGCGTACCCCGGGACCTGCACGTCGTAGGCGAGCGGAGGGTCGGCCACGAACAGGTAGAGCGCCGGGTCGTTGTTGAGGAAGTAGACCACCGTCCCCACCGGCACGTGGACGCAGTACGGGTTGCAGATGCCGGCCGAGACCACGATGGTGTCGCTCGCCACGGCGACGTCGCGGGTGCAGGGGACGGGCACCGGAGGGTCGGGCAGGGGAATCGCCGGCTGGCAGGCGAGCGCCCCCGCGGCGGCGAGGAGCGCCACCGCGCGGGGAAGGACGAGACGCCCGTCGAGCCGGTCGGACACGAGTGCTACATTACCCGCATGTCGGTCAGGCCGGCGCGCGAGGTTTCGGGAGGGGCCCAGGAGGGCGAGGAGCGACTCGAGCAGTCGCTCCGGCCGGCCACGTTCGACGAGTACGTCGGGCAGAAGAAGATCGTCGACAACTTCCGGGTCTACGCGAAGGCCGCGGCGAAGCGGGGCGAGGCCCTCGACCACGTTCTCCTCTCCGGCCCTCCCGGCCTGGGGAAGACCTCGCTCGCCCACATCCTCGCCACCGAGCTGAAGGTCGCGCTCCACGTCACGAGCGGCCCGGCGCTCGTGAAGAAGGGCGACCTGGCCGGCCTGCTCACCGCGCTCGCCCCGCGCGACATCCTCTTCATCGACGAGATCCACCGCCTCTCCCCGGCGGTGGAGGAGGCCCTCTACCCGGCCATGGAGGACTTCCGTTTCGACGTGGTCCTCGGCGCGGGGCTGGGCGCGCAGACCATGGAGATGAAGCTCGAGCGCTTCACCCTGGTCGGCGCCACCACGCGGACCGGGCTCCTCGCGAGCCCGCTGCGGGATCGGTTCCCCATCCAGGAGCGGCTCGACTACTACGCCCCCGCCGACCTGAAGGAGATCGCGGTCCGCGCCGCCCGGAAGATCGCGCTGCCCATCGACCCTGCCGGCGTCGACGAGCTGGCCCGGCGCGCCCGGGGCACCCCGCGCATCGCCATCCGCCTCCTGCTCCGCGCCCGCGACTTCGCGCAGGTCGAGGGCGATGGCCGCCTCACCCCGGCCATCGTGCAGCGCACGCTCGAGCGGCTCGAGGTGGACGCCTCCGGCCTCGACGCCATGGACCGGCGCATCCTCACCGTGGTGGTCGACGTCTTCGGCGGCGGGCCGGTGGGCATCGAGGCCATCGCGGCCGCCGTGGGCGAGGAGCGCGACACCATCGAGGACGTCTACGAGCCCTTCCTGGTGCGCGAGGGCTACCTCGCACGCACGCCCCGCGGGCGCGTGGCCCTGCCGCCGGCCTACGCGCACCTGGGGCGCGACCGGCCGCACGGCGGCCAGTCGCCGCTCTTCTAGGTCCCGGCTCAGCGGGCC
>JBAVCR010000633.1:0-3381 GCA_049586815.1 Anaeromyxobacteraceae bacterium | reverse complement strand
CTGCAGGCCCGCCTCGAGCCGGCCAACGTCGGGAAGATCCTGGCGCGCGGCTTCGCGCTCGCGCTCCGGGAGGGCCGCCCGCTGCGCAGCAGCGCCGACGCCTCCGCCGGGGACACCGTCCGGTTGGTCCTGGGGGAGGGGTGGCTCGACACCCGCGTGGAGGCGCGCGACGCGCCCCCGGATCCGCTTCCGGGGCTCCCCGTCCGCTCGGAGGAGGCATAGAGTATGGCCGTGAGCCGCGAGAAGAAGACTCCCCAGGAGCCCGCCCCGGAGCCCTACGACCAGGTCGTGGAGCGGCTCGAGAAGCTCGTCTCCGAGCTGGAGGGCGGGAAGCTCACGCTCGAGCAGTCGCTCGAGACCTTCGCCGAGGGGGTGCGGCTCGCCCGCGAGGCGGGGAAGAAGCTCGACCAGGCCGAGCGCCGGGTCGAGGAGCTGCTCCGCGCCGACGACGGCACCGTGGCGGCGCGCCCGATGGTCCCCGGGGGCGCGGACGAATGAGCGAGCGGAAGCCCAAGGTCACCATCGTCGACGACGACCGCGACACGCGCGAGATGCTCACGCTCGCCTTGCAGCTCGAGGGGTTCGAGGTCTCCCAGGCGGCCAACGGGCTGCGCCTCATCTCGGCCATGCACGTCGACCGGCCCGACGTGATCCTGCTCGACGTGATGATGAGCTGGATCGACGGCTTCGAGCTCTGCCGGGCCATCAAGAAGAACCCCACCTTCGGCGACATCCCGGTCATCTTCATCACCGCCCGGAAGAGCCCGGAGGACGAGCGCACCGGGCGCGAGGCGGGCGCCGCCGACTACTTCACGAAGCCCCTCGACGTCGACCGGCTCATCGAGCGGATCCGGGGAATGTTGCCCGCCCCGGAGGTCCCGCCCCCGGCCGGCGCCCCGGCCTGAGACGCGCCGCCGAGTCGTGGTAGAAGCCTGTCCGTGACGGAGCCCTTCGCCCTCGAGCCGTACCTGGCCGCGGTCGCCGCGCGCGTCGAGGCCGAGCTTCGCCGCGCCGCCCTGGCCGGTGCGCGCGGTGGCCCGGAGCGCCTCTGGGAGGCCATGACCTACGCCCTCCTCGGGGGCGGCAAGCGGATGCGCCCGGCCCTCGTCTGCGCCACCGCCGAGGCCTTCGGGGGGGAGACCGGGGAGGGGAGCCTGGCGCTCCGCTTCGGCGCCTCCCTGGAGATGATCCACACCTACTCGCTCGTCCACGACGACCTGCCCTGCATGGACGACGACGACCTGCGGCGGGGGCGCCCCACCGTCCACCGGGCCTTCGACGAGGCCACCGCCACGCTCGCGGGGGACGCCCTCCAGTCGTACGCCTTCCAGCACCTCCTCGAGCCGCCGGACCCCGACGGCCGGGCCGCCCGGCTCGCCGCGCTGCTCGCCGCGGGGGCGACCCGCATGGTCGAGGGGCAGTCGCTCGACCTCCTCGCCGAGACGAGCCCCCCGGGGCTGGACGGCGTCGTCGACCTGCAGTCCCGGAAGACCGGGGCGCTCCTCGCCGCCTCGGTCGTGGGCGGCGCCATCGCCGCCACCGGGACCGACGAAGGGCTCGGCCCCGCCGGGCTGAAGCTCGGGCTCGCCTTCCAGATCGCCGACGACCTGCTCGACCTGACCGCCACCACCGCCGACCTGGGGAAGCGGGCCGGCAAGGACGCCGCGGCCGGGAAGGCCACCCTGCCCGCGCTCCTCGGAGCCGAGGAAGCGCGCCGGCGCGCGGACGATTACTGTGAAGAAGCCCTCCAGGCCTTCGCCGGCCTGGGGAAGAGGGCGGAGGCCTTGCGCGCGCTGGCGCGCTTCGTCGTCGCCCGGAGGAAGTGAGACATGGCCCGACTCCTCGACGGAATCGACTCCCCTGCCGATCTGAAGAGGCTCTCCGTGGAGCAGCTGCCGCAGCTCTGCTCGGAGATCCGCGACGAGATCATCGAGACCTGCGCCCGGACCGGCGGCCACCTGGGCTCGTCGCTCGGCGCGGTCGAGCTGAACGTCGCCCTGCACTACGTCTTCGAGTCCCCCACCGACCGGATCGTCTGGGACGTCGGGCACCAGGCCTACGCCCACAAGCTCCTCACCGGCCGGCGCGACCGGTTCCGCACCATCCGCACCGAGGGGGGCCTGGCCGGCTTCCCGGAGCGGGACGAGTCGGAGCACGACGCCTTCGGGGTCGGGCACGCGTCCACCGCGGTCTCGGCGGGCGTGGGGATGATGGAGGGGAAGAAGCACGGCGGCACCGGCGGCCGGGTCGTGGCCGTGGTGGGCGACGGGGCGCTCACCGGCGGCGTGGCCTTCGAGGGGCTCAACCAGGCCGGCTACCTGCAGCGCAACTTCATGGTCGTGCTGAACGACAACGAGATGTCGATCTCGCCCAACGTGGGCGCGCTCTCGGAGTGGTTCTCGAAGAAGTTCGCCTCCCGGACCTACAACCGCTGGCGCCGGCAGGTGAAGGACTTCCTGCGGCACATGCCGAAGGGGGAGCAGGCCATCCAGGTCGTGCGCCACGGCATCGACGCCACGAAGGCCCTCATCACCCCGGGCATCCTCTTCGAGGGCATGGGCTTCCAGTACGTCGGGCCGGTCGACGGCCACGACGTCGGCGAGCTCGTCCACAGCTTCTCGAAGCTCCGGGAGATCGACGGGCCGGTGCTGGTGCACGCCATCACCACGAAGGGGAAGGGCTACCACCCGGCCGAGTCGGACAAGGCCACGCGCGGCCACGGTCTCTCCTTCTTCGACGTGGCCACCGGGAAGCCGGTGCCGAAGAAGCCGGCCCCCAAGGCCTACACCGACCTCTTCGCCGAGGCGCTCTGCGAGCAGATGGAGCGCGACCCGCGCGTGGTGGCCATCACCGCCGCCATGCTGGAGGGCACGGGCCTCATCAAGTGCCAGCAGCGCTTCCCCGGTCGCACCTACGACGTGGGCATCGCCGAGCAGCACGCCGTCACCTTCGCCGCCGGCCTGGCCTGCGAGGGGATGCGCCCGGTGGTGGCCATCTACTCGACCTTCCTGCAGAGGGCCTACGACCAGATCATCCACGACGTGGCGCTGCAGCGGCTGCCGGTGGCCTTCGCGCTCGACCGCGGCGGCCTGGTCGGCGCCGATGGCAAGACCCACCAGGGCGCCTTCGACCTCTCGTACCTGCGCCTCATCCCCAACCTGGTGGTGATGGCGCCGTCCGACGAGAACGAGCTCCGCATCGCGCTCGCCACCTCCCTGCACCACGACGGCCCGGTGGCGTTCCGCTTCCCGCGCGGCTCCGCCGTGGGGCTGGCGCTCGATCCCGCGCCGGCGCCCGCCGCCTTGGGCAAGGCCCGGGTGATGCGCCGCCCCCCAGGCAAGCCCGCCTGCTCATCGTCGCCGCCGGCACGCCGGCCCACGC
>JBAVCR010000632.1:0-2132 GCA_049586815.1 Anaeromyxobacteraceae bacterium | reverse complement strand
CCCACGCCGCGCACGGGCACGACGACCACGCGGCCCACGGGCACCACGCCCCGGCCGCCGCCCACGTGGCCCATGCGCCGGCCCACGACGACCACGGGCACCACGGCGGCCCGCCGCACGAGTCGCCGAGGTCCATCACCTTCGTGCTCGTGACCCTCGCCGCCGGCGCGGTGCTGGTCTCGCTGCTCGGCATCCCGCTGCTCTGGAGCGGGCACGAGCCCATCCTCGAGCACTGGCTCGCCCCGGCGCTCCCCGCCGAGGTCACCTTCGCCCACTTCGGCCACGCCACCGAGTGGCTCTTCCAGGGCATGGGCGTCGCCGCCGCCACCATCGGCTGGTTCCTCGCCATGAAGCTCTTCAAGGACGGCAAGAGCCAGGTGCCGGCCCGCCTGAAGGAGCGCTTCTTCGGCGCCTGGACCGTCGTCTACAACAAGTACTACGTGGACGAGGCCTACCACGCGGTGGTCATCCGTCCCGCCCTCTTCCTGGCCGCCTTCCTGTCCTGGTTCGACCAGCACGTCATCGACTGGATCGTGAACTTCGCCGGCTGGCTGGCCCGCTTCGTCGCCGCCATCGACGACGCCATCGACAAGTACGTCGTCGACGGCGCCGTGAACGGCGTGGGCGGCCTGACCCGGGAGGGCGGACGGCTGTTCCGCCGCATCCAGACCGGCCGCATCCAGAACTACCTCTACGGCGCGGCCCTCGGGTCGCTGCTCGTCGTCCTCCTCAACTTCCTCTTCCGCTAGGAGACCGGCTTCATGATCCGCCCCGACAACGTGCTGGTGTGGGCCACCTTCCTGCCGGTCATCGGCGCCGCCTCGATCCTGGCGCTGATGGCAGTGAGGCACTTCACCGGGCTGCCCAAGAGGTTCCTCGATCAATCCGCCCGCTGGATCACGCTGGTCGCGAGCTTCCTCATGCTCGTCACCGCCGTGATGGCCTGGAACTGGTTCGACCCCAAGGCCGCCGGCCTGCTCGTCCAGGGCAAGGCCACCGGCGTCCAGATGGTGAGCCGGGCGGTGTGGATCCGCCCCTTCAACGTCGAGTGGTTCGTCGGCGTGGACGGGCTCTCCATCTCCATGGTGCTCCTCACCGGCCTCATCTCCTTCGTGGCCGCCATCGCCTCCATGCCCTGGTGGCAGGGCGGCGAGAAGGCCGTCCACCTGGCCGGGATGGACGAGGACGACCACGGGCACGGCCACGACGAGCACCACCCCAAGCACTTCTCGGTGCGGATGGTGCCCGGCTACATGATCCTGCTGCTCCTCCTCATGACCGGCATGATGGGCACCTTCGTCGCGCTCGACATGTTCCTCTTCTACGTCTTCTGGGAGGTCATGCTCCTGCCGATGTACTTCCTCATCGGCGTGTGGGGCGGCCCGCGGCGGGAGTACGCGGCCATCAAGTTCTTCCTCTACACCCTGGCGGGCTCGGTCCTCATGCTGCTCGCCATCATCGCCGTATACTACCGGAGCCTGCCGGCGCAGCTGGCCGACGGCACGATGTCGGCGAAGCACACCTTCAACCTGCTCGAGCTGGCCGCGCAGGGGCGCGCCGGGCAGTTCGCCACCGCGATGCCCATCCTCGGCGTCGCCTTCACCAAGATCGTCTTCGTGGCCTTCTTCATCGGGTTCGCCATCAAGATCCCGATGTTCCCCTTCCACACCTGGTTGCCCGACGCCCACGTCGAGGCCCCCACGCCGATCTCAATGATCCTGGCCGGCGTGCTGCTGAAGATGGGCGGCTACGGCGTGCTGCGAATTTGCTATCCGCTGTTCCCCGCCGCGGCGTATGAGCTGGCCTGGCTGGTCTCCGGCGTGGGCGTGGTGAGCATGGTCTACGGGGCTTTCGCGGCCTTGGCGCAGAAGGACTTCAAACGGCTCGTGGCCTATAGCTCGGTGAGCCACATGGGCTACGTGCTGCTGGGCATCGGCGCATGGAGCGCAACGGCCGGTTTTCAATACAACAGCGATTATTGGACGATGGCCATGAGCGGGGCCATGTTCCAGATGATCGCCCACGGCATCAGTTCGGCGGGCATGTTCTTCCTGGTCGGCGTCGTTTACGACCGCGTTCATCACCGCGACCTCGACAAGTTTGGCGGGCTGTTCGCGCGGATGCCTCTTTAC
>JBAVCR010000631.1:0-2773 GCA_049586815.1 Anaeromyxobacteraceae bacterium | reverse complement strand
GCGTGGGCGCCGGGCGCCGGGGCGGGGTCGGCGTTGTCGTGCGGGTGGCCGGCGGTGACGTGGTGCGGGGCCGCGTGGGCGGCGTGCGGATCCTCGTCGTGCTCCTCGGCGTGCCCCTCGCCGCCGCGGTACGCGCCGGTGAAGGTCATGTAGTAGCTGCGGAACATGTAGAAGCTCGTGGCGGTGGCCGTGAGCAGGCCGAGCACGAAGATGGCCGGTCCGAGCCAGGGGGCGGGCGTGCCCAGGAGCTCCATCCCGCGCTGGGTGAAGGCCTTCCAGAGGATCTCGTCCTTGGAGTAGAAGCCGCTCGCCCAGGGGAACCCGGCGATGGCCCAGGTGGCCACCAGGTAGGTCCAGGCGGTGACCGGCATGAGCTTCTTCAGGCCGCCCATCTGCCGCATGTCCTGCTCGTGGTGGCAGCCCAGGATGACCGAGCCCGACCCGAGGAACAGCGTGGCCTTGAAGAAGGCGTGGGTGAGGAGGTGGTAGGTGCCGGCCCAGTAGGCGCCCACGCCGACGCCGATGAACATGAACCCGAGCTGCGACACCGTGGAGTAGGCGAGGACCTTCTTGATGTCGTACTGGAAGAAGCCGATGGTCGCGGCGAAGAACGCGGTGAGCACGCCGATGGTCGCCACCCAGCCCATGGCCGTGGGCGACATCGCGTAGAGGTAGGAGAGGCGGGCCACCATGTAGACGCCGGCCGTGACCATGGTGGCGGCGTGGATGAGGGCCGAGACCGGGGTGGGGCCGGCCATGGCGTCGGGAAGCCAGACGTAGAGGGGAAGCTGGGCGCTCTTGCCCATCGCGCCCACGAACATGAAGATCCCGACCAGCGTGAGCAGCGCCACGCCCCAGAGCGTCTGGTGGCGCAGGTGCTCGGCGACGCCGGTGCCCTCGATCACCACCTGGTCGCGCAGCTCACGGAAGTTGAGCGTGGGGCCGAGCGGGATGGCGTGGCCGTCCACCACCGCGGTGCGCGGCCCGGTCGACTCGAAGGGGTTCCCGGCGGCCGGATTGGCCTTGTAGCCGATCTCCGGCGCGTAGCTGACCGAGCGCGCGTCGGCGCGGGGCTGCCAGGAGCCGCCCAGCGACCAGAAGAGCAGGAAGAGGCCGATGATGAACCCGAAGTCGCCGAAGCGGTTCACCACGAAGGCCTTCATGCCGGCCTTGGCCTTCTCGATGTCGGTGTACCAGAAGCTGATGAGCAGGTAGGAGGCGAGGCCCACGCCCTCCCAGCCGAAGAACATCACCGCGAAGTTGTCGCCCATGACGAGCAGCAGCATCGCGAAGACGAAGAGGTTCAGGTACGCGAAGAACCGCCAGTACGACGGCTCGTCGGCCATGTAGCCGGTGGAGAAGACGTGGATGAGCGTTCCGATGAAGGTGATGATGAGCACCATCATCATCGACAGCGGATCGAGGGCGAAGGCCAGGTCGAACCGCATGTGGCCGGCCTGCAGCATCGTCCACACGGTGTTCTGCAGGAAGCGCTCGTTCCCGGGCAGCGCGTACATCTGCGCGAAGGCGCGCAGCGCCACCAGGAACGACAGCGTCATCATGCCGATGGCGATGGCGTGGTTGAACTTCTTGCCCAGGTTCCGCTGGATGCGGATGCCCATGGTCGCGTTGACGAGCGCGCCCACGGCCGGGAAGAGCGGGATGAGCCAGAGGTAGCCCGCCGCGTGGACCACCGTGGGTCCGAGGTGTTGGGTGGCGTGTTCCATCTCACTCTCGCATCAGGTCCGCGGCGCGGACGTCGATGGTCTTGAAGGTGTGGAAGATGCTCAGCACGATGGCGAGGCCGACGGCGGCCTCGGCCGCCGCCAGCACCACGACGAAGAGGGCGAAGGTCTGGCCGGTGAGGCCGCCCACGACGAACTTGTTGAAGGCGACCAGGTTCACGTTGGCGCCGTTCAGCATGAGCTCGACGCCCATCAGGATGGCCACCGCGTTGCGCCGGGTGAGCACCGTGAAGAGGCCGAGCGCGAAGAGCAGCGCGGCGACGACCAGGAAGTGGGAGAGCGTGGGGATCATGGCGGCTCCGGCCTACTCGGCCCGGATCTCCTTGCGCGCGATGATGATGGCGCCGATCAGGGTGGAGAGCAGGATGAGGGAGGCGAGCTCGAAGGGGAGCAGCCACTGCTGCAGGAGCGCGTGTCCGATGGGCGCGGTGGTGGGCCCGCCGCCGGTGACGCGCACCGGCCAGGGGGTCTCGACCGCGACGACGAGCAGGAGCGCCAGCACGAAGGCGGAGAGGATGGCGCCGCTCGCCCAGCCCAGGCTGGCGTTCGAGATGTTCACCTCGCCGATCCGGTTCGTGAGCATCACCGCGAAGAGGACCAGGACGAGGACGCCCCCGATGTAGATCATCACCTGGGCCACGGCGACGAAGTCGGCGGAGAGGAAGACGTAGAGCCCGGCCACTCCGAGCAGGGAGGCCAGCAGGCCGAGCGCCGAGTAGAGGATGTTCCGGGAGAGGGCGACGCCGCCGGCCCCGCCCACGGTGAGCACGGCGAGGAACCAGAACACGCCGTCGGCCACGGTGAACGGGCCGGCCACCGGGCGGGAGACGCCCGCGGCGAGCGCCGGGGAGAGCCGCGCGGAGAGGATCCCCACCGCGGTCACGACCGCGGCGCTTCCGAGGGTCCAGGCGAGGAGCTTCTTCGGGGTTCGCATGCGATGGCTCCCGATCAGGGCTTGGGCTCGTCCGGCTTCGGGGCCGGAGCGGCGGCGGGGGCAGCCGCGGGCGTCGCGGCGGGCGCGGGGGTGG
>JBAVCR010000630.1:0-4106 GCA_049586815.1 Anaeromyxobacteraceae bacterium | reverse complement strand
GCGCTGCGCTGGCCGTTCCCGCCCGTCCCCGCGCTGGCGATCGGCGGCGCGGCGCTCGCCTTCGGGGCCGCCGCGGTGCTCTCGCTGGGCGGACGCCTGGCCCGCTCGGCCGCCGCCACCGCCGCCGGCTTCGCGCTCCTCTTCGGGCTCGTCGTTCCCGGAGTGAACCCCCCGGCGCTTCCCCCGGAGGCCGTCCCGGCCTCGGGCGCCCGCCCACTCTGGGTCTACGACTTCTCCCCCGGCCTCTTCACCCTCGCGGCCGGACGCCCGGTGCGGCGGGCCTGGAACCCCGGCGAGGCCGAGGCGGCGCTGCGGACGGGCGGCGCCCTCATCGCCTCCGACGCCCAGCTGGCCCTCCTGTCACCCGAGGTGAGAGAACGGCTGGTGAACCTGGCCCGCTGGCGGCGGATCCCGGGGTACCTCCCCGAGGAGCGGGCCTGGCGCTCCTGGAGGGACCGCGATCCGGACGAGATCTACGAGTGGATGTCGGTCGTTGCGCTCCCGGAGTCGGCCGGGCCGACCCGTCCGTGAGCGACCCGGGAGGGGGGGGAACACACCCAAATTGCCCCTGCCCCGTGCTCCGTCAGTTGATACACCTTCAGTCTATGGACCTGCTGACGCGCTTCGCGACGAACGTCCGACGTCTTCGCGAGAAGAAGAAGCTGTCCCAGAAGGCCCTCGCCGACAAGGTGGGGATCTCGGTCTCCTACGTCTCCATGCTCGAGCGCGGCCAGCGCTCGCCGCCGCTCGAGACCATCGAGAAGATGGCCAAGGCGCTCGGCGTCCCGGCCGCCTCGCTGCTGGCCGGCCGGTAGGGAGGGGGACGGACGGCGTCCAGGGCGGGCCCCCCCGGGGCCCTGCCCCGGGTGCGGTCTGTCCCGTTCAGCGACCGAGCGTCCGCGCTCCGGGGCGCCAGTCGACCGGGCACTTCTCGCCGGTCTGGAGCGCCTCCAGGACGCGCAGGGTCTCCGACACCGACCGGCCGATGGCCGTGTTGTGGAAGCATGCGTACTGCACGACGCCCTGCGGGTCGATCACGTAGGTGGCGCGGGTGGCGATCCCCTTGTCCTCGAGGAGGGCCCCGTAGTCGCGCGAGATCCGCTTCGTGATGTCGGAGACGAGCGGGATGGCGAGCTCCCCCAGGCCGTGCTCGATCCAGGCCTTGTGGGAGTACTGGGAGTCGACCGAGCACCCCAGCACCGAGGCGTTCAGGGCCTCGAACTCGCGCGCCCGCTTGGAGAACTCGAGGATCTCGGTGGGGCACACGAAGGTGAAGTCGAGCGGGTAGAAGAAGAGGACCACCCACCGGCCCCGCAGGCTGGAGAGCGTGATCTCGACGAGCTCGCCCTTTCCGGTGGCGGCGGGCGCGGTGAAATCGGGAGCCTTCTCGTACACGGTGACCATGGTCGCCTCCTCGGGGAAGGGGGACCGTTAACGGCCACGGCGGGGCCGTTCAACGCCCGTTCTGGGCGGGCTCGGACGGCGGGGCCGGCGCCGCCTTGGCGGGGCGGGACGGATCGGCCGCCTCCTCCGCCAGCTGCAGGGTGCGGGCGACGGCGCGGCGCGCCGCCTCCTGGTCGTCGAGCGTGAGCGCGTAGCGCGGCAGCTCGCGGCGGCAGAAGTCGAGGTGGCGGACCTCGTCGGGCCCGATGGTCTCCCGGCAGAGGACCGCGGTCGCGGCGTCGCCCCGCGCGGCGCAGACGTCGGCGATGAGGGCGTTCCGCAGCCGGGACACGGCCTCCCGCGCGTAGCCTGCCGCGAGCCGCTCGGCCGGTGTCTGCAGCCCCTTCAGGTACCGGAAGAGCGGGCCGTGGGCGCGGGTGCGGGGATCGGCGGCCGGGTCGGTGCCCAGGGCGCGCGACCGCTCGCAGACCAGCTCGAAGTGGTGGGCCTCGTCGCCGACCTGGCGGGCCAGGCCGACCCGCAGCGCGAGGTCGGGCTCGTCGGTCAGCCAGAGCGCCGCGATCTCGGCGGTCTCGATCTCGTCGCGCGCCGCGGCCCCGAGCAGCTCCACCACCGGCAGGTCGGCCGGGATCGTGCTCCGGCCGAGCTCCCCCAGGCGCGCCAGCGATCGCAGCATGTCGCGCTCCATCTCCGCGACGAACGCGTCAGGCTCGAGCGCCACGCCGCGCGAGCGCGAGGAGCCCGCGTCGTCCATCGGGAAGGCGAGGGGCACGGGGAGCGGGCGCATGGCTCATACCCATACAGGGACCGGGCCCCGGGGGCAGTCCCCTGGGCCGGGGAGGCCCCATCCGTGATGGGGTCAGCGCGGGGGTCGGGAGGCGAGGCGGCGCGCCCTCCGGGCATGGGCCGCCTCGTGCCGGCCCTTCTCCTCCGGGGTCTCGGCGAGGACGGGGGGCACCGGGGCCGGCTTCCGGTCCTTGCCGAGCGACACGAAGGTGAGGAATCCGTCGCAGCAGCGGCGGCGGACGCCGGTGTCGGGATCCTCGTCGAAGACCTCGACCTCCACCTCCATCGAGCTCCCGAAGGCGGCGTTCACGCGCGCCTGCAGGATGGCGACGTGGCCGAGCCGGACGGGAGCCTGGAAGGTGAGCTCGTCCATCGCCGCGGTCACGACCGGCGTCCGGGCGTGGCGCCGGGCCGCCATGGCGCCCGCAAGGTCCATCCACTGGACGATGCGGCCGCCGAACACCGTCCCGAGGTTGTTGGCGTCGGTGGGCATGGCGAGCTCGGTCATCTCGACCCTGCTCTCCGCACTGGGCTTGGGGGGGAGTCCGGACATGGACGCAATCTAGCCCGGAACCGACGCGGGACGAGCGCCCCCTTCCCAGGGTCAGCCCGGGATGTTATCGGGGCGCATGCCGCTCGAGGTCACCCTCATCGACTGGGCTCGCGATCCGCTCCAGAAGCTCTACGGGGCCTACCGCACCTGCTACAGCCCGAAGACGCCGCGGGAGGTCTGGGGGGAGATCCGGGACGGGACCATATCGCCCGAGAAGATCCGCGAGTTCATCTCCGAGCGGCTCAAGACCGGCCACGCCTCGCCGCTCGAGCAGGTGGTCTTCTGGTTCGGCATCAGCGGCGTCTCCCGCTCGCTCTCCCACCAGTTCGTGCGCCACCGCATCGGCATCAGCTTCGAGCAGCAGTCCCAGCGCTACGTGAAGTTCAAGGAGGACCGGCTCGAGTACGTCCGCCCGCGCACCTGGGAGAAGGCCGGGATGGCGGACGAGTACGACCGGCTCATGGCCGAGGTGACGCGCGTGTACCGGGCCGCCCTCGATCGCGGCATCCCCGCCGAGGACGCCCGCTTCGTGCTGCCCAACGCCGCGCCCACCAACTTCCAGGTGATGGTGAACTTCACCGAGCTCCTGCACATCGCCGACCTGCGCCTGTGCTGGCGCGCCCAGTGGGAGATCCGCCACATGGTCGCCCTCATGCGCCGCGAGGTGCTGAAGGCGGTGCCGGAGATCGGCGGGCAGCTCCAGCCCAAGTGCGGCGACCGGCGCATGGGCTACTGCGACGAGCCGCTCGACGAGTGGAGGCGCTGCCCCATCGGCAAGGTCCGGCCGCACAAGGAGCAGCTCTTCGAGATCCTCGAGCAGCACCGGCACGGCTCGGCCGCTCCCCTCTCGGAGAAGGACATCCGCGAGGTCGAGGACGCCGGGAACGAGGACTGACGTGCGGGCGGAGGGAAACCGGTGGACCCGCGGCTGACCCTCGCCGCCCCCGCCGTTCCGCCCGGGTCATGCCGCACCCTGCACTTTGACTTTCGCTCCCCGGGGGATTCTGTTAGAAGTCGTCTCGTCTCCTCGTGGGTGCGCCTAGGGCGCGGCGAGGCGGCAACCCGGTCAGCTCCCCGCTGCTCGTCGGACACTAGGGTCCGCCGCGCGGGTGAGCCCGACCGCAGCCGGTAGCCCGAAACAGGCAGCACGTCTCGAGATTCCGGGCGATCGGTCCAGCAAACGTCGCAAACGCTCGCGGTGGGTTTCGGCCCGCGGCCGAGCAGGGACGGCAGAATGAGCAACGAAGAGAACCCGGCCAGCGGCGGCGACGCCGGCAGCCCCCCTCCCCCCCCTCCGGCGGGTGATGCCCAGCCGAGCTTCCAGCCGGAGCTCGGCAACGGCGCCCCCGGTTCGTCCGGCCAG
>JBAVCR010000629.1:0-9988 GCA_049586815.1 Anaeromyxobacteraceae bacterium | reverse complement strand
GGCCTGGACCGGGGGTGCGGACGGCGCCGGCTGCTCGGCCTGGGGCGAGGCCAGGAGGGCGGCGGCGGCGAGGGCGGCGAGGGCGGCGGACATGGAGGAACCTCCGGGGGTCCGGCGAATCTCCGCCATCCCATGGCGGTAGGCAAGGCGGACGAAGGGGCATCCCCTGGCGTGGCGGGCCGAGATCGGGTTCAATCCGCGCCCCATGGCCGACCTGGCAGCGCCGACGCCCCCCCGCGAGCTCTCGCTGCGCGCGGTCCTCACCGCCGTGGCCGTGTCCCTCATCATGGGCGCGGCCTACCCGTACGTGGTCCTGAAGCTCGGGTACGGCCCGAACATCTCGGTGGTGAGCGCCTTCTTCGCCTACATGATCCTGGGCGTCGTCGCGATCTTCGCGAGCGTCTCGGCCAGCCGCTTCGAGGCCAACATGGCCCAGACGGCGGGGACCGCGGCCGGCCAGACCGGCTTCATGGTGATCGTCCTCGCCGCCATCGACATGCTGAACGAGCGGGCCGGCCTGGGCTTCTCGCTGCACCTCTCCGCCTGGCAGATCTTCTGGTGGCTGACGCTCGGCGGCTTCGTGGGCGCCTTCCTCGCCGTGCCGCTGCGGCGCCACTACATCGACGAGGAGAACCTGCCCTTCGCCGACGGCACCGCCGCCGGCGAGACGCTCGTCGTCCTGTACCAGGGGCGGAAGGAGGCCACCGACCGGCTGAAGGCGCTCGCCGCCGGCACCGGGCTCTCCGGGCTCCTCTGCTTCCTCCGGGACGGCCCCTGGAAGCTCTTCCCGGGCGAGCTCGCCTTCGGCGCACACGGCCGGGCGCTGCGCATGGGAACCGAGCTGGGCGTCCTCTCCTTCGGCGCCGGGATGCTCATCGGCCTCCGGGTGACGCTCTCCATGCTGCTCGGGTCGATCCTCGCCTGGGTGATCGCCCCGGGACCGCTCGTCGCCCGCGGCTGGGCGAAGGCCCTCACCTTCTCCGAGGTCCTGAAGTGGGTGATGTGGCCGGGCACCGGCCTCATGGTGGCGGGCGGCATCACCGCGCTCGTCCTCAACTGGAAGGTGATCGCGCGCACCTTCAAGGGGCTGTCGGCGAAGGACGCGGAGGGCTCCGAGTTCCCCATGCGCTGGACCATCGCCGGCGCGGTGGTCTCCTCCATCGCGCTGGCCGTGGTGCAGAAGGTGTCCCTCGGATTCCCGCTCTGGCTCTCGGTGGTGTCGCTGCTCCTCTCCTTCCCGCTCATGCTGGTCGGCATCCGGGTGCTCGGCGAGACCAACTGGGCGCCCATCAGCTCGCTCGCGAACCTCATGCAGGCGGTCTTCGCGGCGCTCTCCCCCGGTCACCTCCCGGTGAACATGATCGGGTCGGGCATGAGCGGCACGGTGGCCGGCCAGGGCGAGCACCTCATGCAGTGCTACCGGGCCGGGAAGATCATCGGCTCGAACAACCGCCACCTCACCTTCCTCCAGCTGCTCGGCATCCCGGTGGGGGCGGCGGCCGTCGCCGTGGTCTACCCCGCCCTTCGCTCCAAGTACGGCTTCGGCGAGGGCGGCCTCACCTCTCCCATCAGCGTGAAGTGGGCCGGCTTCGCCGAGCTGCTCTCCAAGGGTTTCGCCTTCCTGCCGCAGGGCTCGATGACGGCGCTCGTCGTGGCCCTCGTGATCGGCACGATCATCACCGTGCTCGAGCCGCGCTGGCACCGGTTCCTCCCCTCCCCCACCGCGGTGGGCATGGGGATGCTCATCCCCGGCTTCGCCATCGTCCCCATGGTGGCGGGCGGCATCGTCCAGGCGATCTGGGTGCGGCGGAGCCCGCGCACCGAGCAGGTCTACTCGATGCCGCTCGCCTCGGGATTCATCACCGGGGAGGCGCTCGTGGTGCTCGTCTTCTCGATCCTGGCCATCTTCGGGGTCCGGGTGTGAGGGCGAAGGGTCCGCCGCCCACGGGCTGGGAGCCGGTCCGTCGAGAGCTGCAGCGCGCTCGCGGGGCGCGGCGCATGGTGGGCTGGACGCTCTTCTCGGCGGTCCTCGGCTACGCCTTCCTCTCGGTGGCCGGGCGGAGCTGGAAGGCCGGGCTGCCGCTCCTCGTGGGCGGGCTGCTCCTCGCGCTCGTGGTCCGGGCCCTCGCCGTTCCCCACTGCCCGTCGTGCGGGAAGAACCTCTGGGTCCGGGGCGAGCGCCCCGGTCCGCCCACGGCGCCGGTCCCCACGCAGGTGGAGCGGGACCACCGCTGCCCGCGGTGCGGGGCCGGGCTCGACGGGTAGGTCACCGCGCGGCCACCTGCTGCTCGCATGCAGCCTTGACCTCCAGCCGGCGCAGCTTGCGCCGGGCGTCGCGCTTCCCGAGCGACTCGTACCTCTCGTCGTGCAGGTTCCTCTCGACGCACGCCTCGACGGCCGGGTCGGTCCGCTCCGGGGCGCGCACGGATGGGGGGGGCAGGTAGTCGCTCGCCAGGCTCGCGACCGGTGGAAGTGGCGTCGGCGCCGGGGGCCTGGGAGCGTCCCGGGACCGGTCGGCTGGTGGCGGGCCCGCCCGGGAGGGCTCGGGCGTGTCCGGGTCGCCGCATGCCCCGACGAGGACGGCGAGCAGGACGGCGACTGCTCCGGTGACCGCGCGTCGGAGAGCCGAGCGGATCGATCCTGGCGTCATCGCAGCTCCTTCAGGACCACGACACATGCTTCGCAGTCCGTTCCGTGGCGGTTCCCGTCCCCGAGGAGCAGGGGCGGGTCTCCTGCGCCGTGGACCTCGACCCGGAGGATCCAGGCAGGCGATGCGTCGCCCTCCGATCCCGGGTCCGCCACTGCGACGACGGCGTAGCGGCCCGGGGGCAGGTCGAGGGCGAACGCACCGGATGCGTCCGTCCGCACGCTCCGAAGGCCTACCGGCAGGCCGGCCACGAGGAAGGCTGCCTCGCCGTACACCGCCGCCTCCTCCTCGAGGGCGCGCAGCTCCTCCTCCCGCTCCGCGGATCGCCGGGCGGCCAGGACGGCGCGGCGGTAGGCGGCCTTCTTGCGCGCGAGGAGGTCTTCGTGCACGCCGGCCACCTCGCCGGGGTCCCGTGGTCGACGCAGCAGGACTTCCACCCGCCGGTAGAGGTCGGCGTCGTTCGTCGCCTTCCACTCCTGGCTGCGACGGTCGTTCTCGGCGAGCGCGGCCCTGGCGTCGGCCCGCACCCGATCCTCCCGCGCCGAGATGCGCGCCAGGGCCGCTCGCGCCTCCGCCAGCTTCCCCGCCACATGGGCCGCCATGGCGTCCGCCTGCACCACCCGGACCTCGATACCGACAAGGGGACGAGCCTCCCCGGGCGGGCCGACGACGACGCTACCCCGAAGCCCAGGGGAAGGCGGAACCGGGGCGAGCCGGGGCTCCGGCGCCACCTCGGTCCCGCAGGTGCAGGCCGAGGCCGTGAGGAGCAGCGCGAGGGACAGGCGGGCCTTCACTACCTCACCTGCACCGTCACGGTCGCGGCGTTCGAGGTCGCCCCGTGGTCGTCCTTGACCGTGTACCTGAAGCTGTCGGTGCCGCGGAAGGTGCGGTTCGGCGCGTAGGTCACGGTGCCATTCGTCTTCCGTGAGACCGAGCCGGACCGAGGTGCGCTCGCGATGGAGACGGTCCCCACGGCGATCGAGCCGTCGACGTCGGTGTCGTTCGCGAGCACGGGGACGTTCACGGCGATCCCCTTCGTCGTCGTCGCCGCGTCGTCCCGGGCGACCGGCGGCTGGTTCACGAAGGTGATGCTGAGGGAGACGGTCGCCGGGGCGCTCGTCGACGCGCCGTTGGTGGCCCGGTACGTGAACGCGTCCGCGCCGTACCAGCTCGGAGCCGGGACATAGGTGAAGCTCCCGTTCGCGGAGAGGCTCACCGTCCCGTGAGCCGGACCGCCGGCGAGGACGGCGGACAGCGCCCTCCCGGAAGGATCGGAATCGTTTCCGAGCACGCCGGGAGCACCCACCGCGAGCACCGCGTTCTCCGCCAGGACGTAGCTCTCCGGCGCCGCGACCGGTGCCGTCGATCGCACGGAGATCGTAGCGGTCGCGGCCGCACCCAGCTGGCCTCCGGCGGATGGCGCGTAGGTGAAGGAGTCCACGCCGGCGTATCCCGGGACCGGCGCGTACGTGAACCCACCCGAAGCATCGAGCGAGATGGTCCCGTGGATCGGGGGGGTCACCAGCGCGGCGCTCAGGGTCCTGCCGCTCGGGTCCTGGTCGTTTGCCAGGACGCCGGGTGCGGGAACCGCCGTCGCGACGTCGCCCGCCACCGTGAAGGCATCGTCGGCAGCGACCGGGGGAGGCGGCGGGGCCTTGGCGAGTGCCTGGTGGGCGGCGACCGCGTCGATCATCCCGCGCCCGAAGTCGTTGTCGGCCCCTGCGATCCCGAGGTCGCGCGCCGTCTGGAGGAGCGCCGCCTCGGCCTGCGCGCCGCTGGCCACGGGATGGGCCCCGAGCAGCACCGCGAGGGCCCCGGAGACCTGGGGGGCGGCGAGGGAGGTGCCCGAGACGACGGTGTAGAGCGCGTAGAGGTCGCTCGTCCGGACCTCCACGCCGGGGGCGACCACGGAGGGGTAGGTCGCGCCTCCGCAGGCCGACGGCCCGCGGCCGCTGTCGAAGGCGACCGCGCCGCCTGCGTCCAACGCCCCCACCGAGAGCGCCTCGGGGTAGTTGGCGGGGCTCACGCTCGTCCCCGAGCCGGGGCCGAAGTTCCCGGCAGCGAAGACCGGGACGATCCCGGCTCCGCGCAGGGCCCGGAGGTCGGCCTGGAATTCCAGGTTGCAACCGGGCGTCCCGTAGGCCCAGGAGGCATTCACGACGTCCGGTGCGTCGGCCGTGGACCCGTTCCCGTCCGGATCGAGGACCCACTGGAAGACCCTGTGGATCGCGGTGGCGGTGGCCGAGCCGTTGTCGGCCCAGATCCGTGCGGCGATGAAGGTGGCCTGGGGCGCGATGCCGATGGTCGTTCCTCCCGCGTCCCCGCCCACCGCCGCGCCCGCGACCCACGTCCCATGCCCGGTCCGGTCGTAGGGCGAGGCGTGCTGGCCGTACGGGTCGAACCAGCCGCCGGCACCGCCGCGGAAGCGGGGAGCCAGGTCCGGATGGGTCACGTCGACGCCGCTGTCGAGGATGGCGATCACCGCTCCCTGGCCCAGGAACCCCAGGGCCCAGAGCTCCGGCGCCTGGATCGCCGCCACGTTCCACTCGGGTGGTCCGGCCGGCACGCCCGAGGGAACGAGGGCGAGATCGTCGGGCGTGATCGCGGCGACGTCGGCGCGGGCCGCCAGCTCACGGATCACCGCGGGGCTGGCCGTGACCGAGAGTCCGTTGAGGATCCAGAAGGGCTCGAACCGGGAGACGGCTCCCTGGGTCTCGTGCTGCCGGAGCCGCGTCCGGAGGCCGGCCTGGTCCGCCTCCGACCGGGCACGGAGCGCCCCGATCACGCCGGCCCTCCGCTCGGCGCGCGGGAGCCCGTCGAGCCCCCGCAGGTCCGCCTGTCCTTGCATGCGGACGATCACCGTCATCTGCGCCGACGGAGGGAGCGCGCGGAGTGTCGCTTCCACGCCGGGATCGACGGACGCGCGGTGGGCCCGTCCCGCCGGGAGGGCGGCCGCCCAGAGGGGAACCACTGCGATCCAGGTGGCCAGCGCGGTTCTCGTCGTCATCTCGATGCCCTCCCTCGATTGCGCCTGCGTCACTTCACGACGACCGGGTCGACCTGGACGTCGCCGAAGACCACGGCGACCCGGACCCCTGGCCGGATGGCGTTCCGGGCGTTCGGGTAGATCAGGAAGCAGGCGGCGTCCTTCTGCAGCCGGACGTTCCGCATCGCCCCGTGCGCCGGCGCCTGGAGCGTGGTCGCTCCTCCCTCGACGACGAGCCTCGGCGGGGTCGCGTGGCCCTCCAGGAGCGGCCGCGCCTTGGCGGGGTCGACGACGGTGAAGCGGAGGTCGACGAGCCCCCCTCCCCCGGTCATGGCGAGCCGGGTGATGCGGACCCCGAACCTGGACTCCAGGCCTGCCGCGTCGACCCGGGTGGTTTCCCGATTGGAAGCCGGGTCCACCATCGGCGCCGCCCGCGCCGGTCGGGGAGGGCTCCCGGCCAGCGCGAGCAGCACCGCAGTGGCCGCCGCGGCGATCCCCGACCGCCGTGGTCCGCCACGAACCCGTTCCGACCACGCCCGCGTCCCACCCTGGCTCATCGCGCTCCCTAGTTGACCGTGATGGTGACGGTGGCCGGCGGGGTGGTCCTGCCGTTCAGGGTCATCGTGTAGGTGAACTGGTAGGCGCCGAGCTTCGACGTCCGGCGCTGAGTGTTGCTGGCCCCGACGCCGTTCAGCGTGACCCGGTACCGTCCGTTCGTGCAGATGGTGTTGCCGCCGACCGCGGGCGTGGCCGGGGTCCCGAGGGCCGCGGGGCAGCTCAGCACGACGGTCCCCGCCCCGGTTCCCGAGGTCCTCGCCGGCGCCACCGCGAGTGCCGCCGTCCGCCCGGGCCCGCCCGGCAGGTCGTTCGCGAGCACGCTCTGCGTGGTGGTGGTGTCCGAGGTCTGCGTGGCGTTGCCGTTCGCGGTGATGCTGCGCGCGTCGTTCACGGCCGCGAGTACGGTGAGCGCGGCGCTCCGCACGGCGCTGAAGTTCCCGGCCGCGTCGCGGATTCGCAGGTAGACGGTGTGGGTCCCCCCGGCCGGCGGCGGGATCGACGCCGTCGACCCGGCGAAGGCGATCGGGTTCGCGGGCGGCGTCGCCGCACCGTCGATCCAGTACTGGCCGCCTGCCAGTCCGCTCGCGAGCGCGCCGCCTGGATCGGTCGCGCCCACCGGCGTGGCGACGAGGGTGTCGGTCGCGATCGCCGTCGAGGGGACGACGGTCAGGCCGGTGAAGGTCGGCGCGGTCCGGTCGATGAGGTAGGTGAGCGAGGCCGCCGCGCCCCAGTTGCCGGCCGCGTCCCTGCCGCGGACGAGGATGGCGTGGCTGCCCGAGGAGAGGGTGCCGACGGTCGAAAGCGGGATGTCCGCGTAGGCGTCCTCCAGTCCGGAGTCGAACCTCCCGTCGACAGGGAGGAGCGGGAAGCCGGTCCCGTTCGCGCCGACCACGTCGATGAACCCCTCACCGGCCAGGACGCTCGACAGGGCGTCGGTGAGCCGGACCGAGACCCGCACGACCGCGTTCGTGGAATCGAGGGGCTGCGACCCGTTGTTCGCGCCCGGGGTCGCCTTGAGGGACGACGCGGCCGGGCCGGTCTTGTCGACGACCAGGCCGACCGTGGCCGGGGCGCCCCAGTTCCCGAGCACGTCCTGGCTCCGCACGGACACGGCATGGCTCCCCTCGGCGAGGGCCGTGACCGTCGCGGCGGCAATGGTCGCCGAGATCGAGGCGACGGGTGATCCGGACGGACTCGGGGTCATGGAAACGGCGGCGCCGCCATCGATGGCGTACTCGCCCGCGGCGATCGCGGCGCCCCCGGTGGCGCGATCGTCCGCGGTCCCGGTGAGGTTCACGCTCACGGTCCCGTTGCTCGCCGCCGGCGAGAGCGCGAGCGCCGAGGTCGCGGGGCCCGAGGTGTCGACTGCCAGGCCGATGGAGCGAGCCGCCCCCCAGGTGCCGAGCTCGTTCTGGCCCCGGACCGAAACTGAATGCGTGCCGGGCGGCGGCGCCGGCAGGGTCGCCGTCCAGGCCGGACCCGCCGCGGTCATCGCACCGGGCGCCCCGGAGTCGATCCAGTACTGCGCGGCCGCCACGGTGTGACCTGCCCCGGCGTCGATGCCCGCGGTGAGCGTGGGTGGGCTCCCCGAGATCGCGAGCGAGGTGACGACCGGCCCGGCCGCGGCCGGGGCTCCGCCCACCGAGACGAAGGTGAGCATCCCGCCCAGGCCGGCGCGCTGGTTGTTGAAGAGGTTCAGGCTGGCATCCAGGACGGCGAAATTGCCGGTCGCGCCTGCCGGGATCGCGGCGAGGGCGTCCATGGTCTGGCCGGGAGCGACGGTCTCGGCCGTCCGGTCGCCGGCGAAGGCGAGCGCCATGCCGTCCTTCGCGATCACGCGCTGCGTCAACCCGAGCAGCATCATCGAGTGGTGCTGGATCCCGGCGTTGACGTAACGGAGCAGGACGGTGCTGCCGGGCGTCGCCGGCACGGGGAGGGTGTTCGGGTACGGCGCGCCGTTGATGAGGAAGTACCGGGGCGCGTAGCCACGCATGTCGAACGCCGCCGGGTTCGCCGCCCCGTTGAGGGCCGGGTCGAGCTCGCTCAGGACCAGCACGGCCTCGCTTCCGAAGGTCGTGGCGGCGTCCGCGTACGCCTGGAACGGGGCGCCGGACGGACGGACGACGAGCGCGCCGTGGAGTCCCATGGCCACCTGGTGCTGCGCGTTCGCGAGCAGGCCGGCCTCGTAGAGGAACGTTCCCGGATTGCCCGCGGTGAACCGGTAGGTGATGGTGCCGCCGGGGCCGACGCCGGTCGTGTCGGGTGCCATTCCCTGCCCGTGGACGAGGAGCGCGGTGGCCTCTCCCAGGCCGTTGTGGAGGCTCAACGTCACGTCGTCGCCCTGGGTGACGACGAGGACGGGGCCGCCGGGAGCGATGACCGTGGCGCCCGGCGTCGTGGCGTACCCGAGGACGGGGACGTTCACCGGACCGGGCATCGTCGCCGTGCCGGTCGTGGCGTGGAGGTCGAAGGCGACGGGGGCGGCCCGCGCCGTTCCCGCCAGCAGGAGGAGACCGATGCCGAACACGTGCCGTGCGAGGTGGGTCATGGCGATCTCCGATTTCACGGACAGTTGTTCGGCTGGGGTGGATCGACCCGGAGATAGGTGATCGGGCCGGACATGGTCATGCCCCAGGAGGTGATCTGATAGAGGGCGTGGTTGTGCGAGATGATGTAGTACTCGCCGCACTGGTTGAGGGTGTTCGTCCCCGGCGGAAGCGGTCCGGTCTCTCCCAGGTACGGGCTGCCGCTGTAGAACATCCCGTGGACCAGGTTGGCGACGTTGCTCGTCGTCACGTTCACCGGGTTGGCCGCGGACGAGTAGCTCTCGGCGTCCCGCCAGCTGAAGCTCACGTCCCAGGTCTGGCCCGGTCCGACGTTGACGGCGAACTTCTCGAAGGAGAGGTCCTGACCGGCCGGCCCCTCGAGCGCGTTCCCGTCCCGCCCGATCACGAGGCCGTTGTTGCCGTGCGGGTGGTACGGGTAGTCCTCGCTCCCCACGTTGAGGTAGCGGATCAGCCCCGGATACGGATGACGGATGGCGTCCATGGGGTACACCCGCGCGAGCGCGCCGTACGGCTGGTTCGGAAGCCAGCCCGCGAAGTTGTCGGCGATGCTGTCCGGGAAGCCGCGACCGTTCACGAGCCAGTAGCGGGGGTGGTAGCCGGTGATGTTGAAGGGAAGGCCCGACTCCGCCGCCTGGTGCTGGTACGGATCGATCTCCGAGAGGAGGACGAGGAACTCCTCGCCGGGGGTGAACTTGCTGTCGGTGCGTCCGTTGGCCTGGTCCGGGGCGCCGGCGGGACGGACCACCAGCGCGCCGAAGAGCCCCATGCGCACCTGGGTCTGCGGGTCGGTACCGCTCTCGTAGAGGAAGGTTCCGGGCTTCGAGGCGACGAAGCTGTAGGTCACGCTTCCGGGCACGCCGGCGGCGGCCGGGGCCACGTTGGTGAGCGACGTGGCGATGCCCGCCCCGTCGAGCTGGGGCTGCGCCGCCAGGCCGTCGGCGAGCACGCCCTGCTGCCCCGGGAAGACGATCGAGACCGGGATGGGGAAGGTGTTCTGCAGGGTGACGGTGACCGTCTCCCCCTGGTTCACGCAGAGGACGGGACCGGGATGCTGGAAGTCCTTCCCGGGTTCCGCGTAGCCCCACATGTACATGGTGTTGCCGTCGGGCAGGGTGACGTAGCCGACCCGGGTCACGAGCGTGAAGTTCGGACCGCTCGTGCAGGCGATCCCCGTCGCCGGGGAGGCTCCCTGCGCCGCCGCCACTCCGGCGCCGCCGAGCAGCGCCGCGG
>JBAVCR010000628.1:0-4230 GCA_049586815.1 Anaeromyxobacteraceae bacterium | reverse complement strand
GTCTCGTCGGCTTCCACGCCGTGAACCTCGCCATCCACGGCGGGAGCGCGCTCCTCGGCCTCGCGCTGCTCCGTCGCGTGGCGGTCCGCACCGGAGCCGACGGCGCCCCGGCCCGCGCAGCGCCCCTGCTCGGCGCGCTCCTCTTCGCGCTCCACCCGGCCCAGGCCGAGTCGGTCACCTACGTCTCCGGCCGCTCCTCGTCGCTCCTCGGGCTCCTCGCGCTCGCGAGCATCGTGGCCTGGCTCACGGGGAGGGAGGGTCGACGGGCCTGGCTCTGGGCGGGCGTCTCGCCGCTCCTCCTCGGCGCATCGCTCGCGGTGAAGGAGACGGGCGTCGTCCTTCCCCTCGCGCTCGTCCTGCTCGCCGCCGTGGACGTGCGGCGTCCGTTCCGCTGGCGGGAAGCGCTCTCCTCCACGGCGCCCCACTGGACCGTGCTCGCCGTCGCGGCGGCCGCCTTCGCCGCGTCCCCGGTCTACGGCCGGATGCTCCGGGAGAGCGCGCGGCTGCGGGGCCCGGGGGAGAACGTTCTCACCCACGTCGACGCCGTGGCCTGGCTCGCCGCCCAGGTGGTCCGCGTCGACCGGCTGGTCGCCGACCCGGCGCTGCCCGCGGTGACGTCGTGGAGCGCGGCCGTCGCCGGGGAGGTGCTCCTCCTGGCCCTGGCGCTCGGCGTCGCCATCGCGAACCTCCGTCGCCGCCCGGCGCCGGCCTTCGGGATCCTCTGGTTCCTGCTCTGGCTCCCCCCGTCCGGCTGGTGGCTGCCGCGCCCCGACCCGGCGAACGAGCGGCAGCTCTACCTTCCGCTCCTCGGCGTCGGCTGGCTGCTCGGGCTCGCCCTCTCCCCGTGGGCCGTCCGGGGCGGGGTGCGCCGGGTGGCGGTCGCGGCCGGAGTGGTCGCGCTCGGCCTCGCCACCGCCGCGAGGAGCCTCACCTGGCGGGACGAGGTGACCTTCTGGAGGGACGTGGTCGCGAAGGCGCCGCACGGCGCGCGCGCCCACGGCAACCTGGGGTTCGCGCTCGCCGCCCGCTGCCGCACCGACGAGGCCGAGGCGTCCCTGCGCCGGGCCCTCGAGCTCGACCCCGGCTACGTCCGCGCCGCGGTAAATTTGAAACTCCTCCGCGAGGGCGAGCCCCTCGGTCCGGGGGAGCCCGCCTGTCCCCGGGTCACGCCCCCTCGACCTTGACCGCCACGTCGAGCCGCTCGGCGCCCAGGTAGCCCTTCTCCGCGACCTCGCCCTCCTTCCAGACCGCCCAGCTCGGGAGGCCGCGCTGCCAGGCGCGGAGCATGCGCCAGGCCTGCACCTTGGAGTTGGCGACGTACAGGAAGGCGGTCCGCTTCGGGTTCCAGGGGTTGGGGAAGGCCACCATGATCCCGTCGTCGGGCCGGGAGTAGGTCTTGCCCTGCCACCGGAAGTGGCCCTTCCCGGTCTCGAGCGGCAGCTTCCAGCGCTCGGCCATGCGGGCGGCGACCGCGTTGTCCTCCGGCCCGCCCACCACCACGAGGTCGTGGGCGGCGAGGTCGGCGTCGGGGATCTCCACGTCGGTGGCGAGAGGCGGCAGGACCTCCACGAAGGTGTCGGCCACCACGTCGCGCCACAGGCCGGCGAGCGTGCGGTTGGCCTCGACCTCGCGGGAGCTGCCCCGCACCCAGAGCAGGGCCGAGAAGTCGTCGAGCATCGACGGCAGGGAGACCCCTCCGTCGCGCGGCACCGGCACGTCGCCCACGGCGTCGTAGGCGACGCGCACCGGCCGCTCCTTCAGCGAGAAGGTGAAGTTCCCCTCCGCCCCGTCCACCTGGACGTGCTCGTAGCGGACCCCCTTCTCCCCGGTGATGGCGACGGCGGCGGCGTAGCGCCAGGGGCGGCGGTGCGCCGCCTGGACGGTGAGCGTGTAGCCCTCGGCCGTCTTCGCCGCCCGGGCCGTGATCACCGGGTCGGGGAGGTCGGCGGTCTCGATCCAGGGGACGAGCACCGGTCCCACGTCCCTGCCGGCGATCTCCGAGGCGAGCGCCGTGAACTGCGCGGTCGTGATGGGCCGGGTCGCGGAGCGGTCCACCGCGGCCTGGAGGATGCGGGAGAAGGTGGCGTTGCCGACGGCGAGCCGCAGCTGGTGGAGCGCGAAGGTCCCGCGGATGCGCGGGACGCCGTAGGAGGCGTAGCCGTCGTAGGCGGAGCGGGTGGCCGAGGGCGCCAGCACCGGCTCGCGCGCCGAGAGCCAGGCGAGCCGCAGGTCGGCGTCGGAGAGGGCCTCCCGCAGCGACGCAAGCCCCTTCGGCGGGTCCTCGGGGAGCTTCTTCAGGATCGACCAGTAGGCCGCCGCTCCGCTGGTGAGCCAGTTGTCGGCGTCGCCCGCCGGGTGGATGGTCCCCTCCCAGAGCAGCTTCCGGTCGAAGGTGACGGCCTCCTTCAGGGCCGAGGCGTCGACCTTCGGGTCGGCGGGGGCAGCCGGCGGCGTCCCGGCCCGGGCGCGCGCCGCCCGGAGGCCGTCGGCCATCACCACCGGGCTGAAGGTCGTGTAGCCCAGGGTGAAGTGGGGCGTGGCGTGGGGCAGGTCCGGGACGAAGCGGCTCCCCACCCACTTCTCCCGCAGCGTGGTCTTCCCGTAGTGGGCCACGAAGACGAGGCGGTCGGCCATCTCACCGGTGGTGATCTTGCCGTCGCAGGCGTGGGGCCGGTTCACCGGGGAGGAGGCGAAGAGGCGCACCGCGGCCTCCAGGTCGATCTTCCCCTTGCCGTACTGCTCGTAGAACTTCCAGAACGCGATGTCCCGGTTCCAGGCGTTGAAGGCCATGTCGGCCGGGACGCCGTCGGTGGTGCGCGCGTACTCGCGGCGCACGGCCGGATCGCGGGTGTTGTTGTTGGCCCAGACGAAGTCGCGCAGGTTGCCCGGCGTGTCGGCGGCGTGCCCCGGCGAGCCGGTGCGCCAGAGCTTCCAGGCGTTGGTGCCGAGGAGCAGGTCGGCCCCCTCGTCGGTCTTGGCGTCGGCGATGGTCCAGTCGTTCGTGTAGAGGCCGTTGTTCCGCTCCCGCAGGATCCGCGACACCTCGTCGATGGAGGTGCCGTACTGGGCGGCCTTGCGCGCCCGGTTGGACTGGGGCGTGCCCTCCGGGGCGAACGGGGTCTGGCCCACCGTGGTCTCGCCGATGACGATCCCGGCGTCGTTCAGGTACCAATCGGACCCGGAGTGGATGCCGCCGGGGAAGGTCTGCAGCACCACCCGCCGGCCCCTGGTGGGGACGACGTCGAGGATCACGTCCCAGTGGATGCCGCTGTAGCCGTTCCACATGAAGATCTGGCCCATGACGAAGCGGCCGTCGGGAGTGGCGCTCCTCGTGGCCACGAAGGAGGAGCAGCGGTCCTTCGCGGTCACGGCCGGATCGGTCTCGTCCTCGGCGGAGAGGAAGCTCTTCCCGGTGATCGCTGTCGGCGACACGTGGAGCGCCTCGTCGAGCTGGGAGAGGTCGACGGCGCTGTTCAGGGTCACGACGTCGAGGAGGTCGACGGGCCGCCCCTTGAACTTCGCGCCCGCCTTGGCCGCGCCGTCGGCGATGCCCTTCATCTCCTCGAGGTACTCGGTGTCGTAGCGGCGCAGCATGAGCGCGTCGGCGAGCCGGCGCATCCCGTTCCAGCCCTTCTCCGGGTCTCCCCTGTCCTGGAGCGTGGCGAGCTTCTCGAGGTAGCGGGCCAGCTCGGGCGCGACGAGCTCGCCGTACTGCCGGCCGCGCGGGTAGGGCTCCCCCTCGACGTGCACGAAGATCCACCCGCCGTCGTCGTAGCGGAAGCCCGGCCCCGCCCACTTCACCTGCGCGAGCGGCACGTAGGCCGTGACGTCCTCCACCTCCTCCAGCCGGACGTCGGAGAAGGTGGCGGACCCGGTGGCCTTGCCGTTCCGCCCGAGGTGGAGGGCCACCCGGTCGCTCGCCGTGGTCGCGAAGAAGAGGATCTCCACGCGGCGCGACGAGTCTCCCGCCAGGGGCGCCGAGCAGTTGGTGAAGGGGAAGCTCTTCATGGCGACGCAGGCGCCCAGCGCGCTCGGGTAGCGGGGGGCCTGGTCGACGGTCACGCCCCGGGTCTCCACGCCGGCGGAGAGCCGGTAGAGCCGCCCCACCGAGAGCTTCACCGGCGCCGAGAGGACCGTGGTCTCGCCCCCGCCGGGCGGGGAGGCGACGGCCACGGCGCCGGCCCGCGCGAGCTCCGCGCCGCCGGCTCCGGAGACCGCGCCGGTCCCGGT
>JBAVCR010000627.1:0-3687 GCA_049586815.1 Anaeromyxobacteraceae bacterium | reverse complement strand
CCCGCGCCGTCGGCGGGCGCGGCCTCCACCGTGGGAGGATCGATGGGCTCCGCGAACCACTCGGTGCGCCGCTCCATCCACTCGCGGTAGCGGGCGGCCGTCCAGGAACCGTCGGCGGCGCCGGTCTCGAGGGCGCTCTGCAGCTTGAAGAACTGCCCCTGGCGGATCATGGCCCGGGCGTTCTGGCTCGCCATCAGGATCTCGCACTCGGGGGCGCGGATGCCCGGGCCGGGCAGGTGGCGGAGGCGCTGGCTCACCACGCCGACGAGGCAGTCGGCGAGCTGCGCCGCCACCGCCGACTGCACCTCGGAGGGGAAGGCTCCCACGATGCGCTGCAGCGCCTCGGCGGGGGTGGAGGAGTGCATGGTGGTGAGCACGAGGTGGCCCGTCTCGGCCGCGTTCAGCGTGAGCTGGATCGTCTCCGGATCCCGCAGCTCCCCCACCACGAGGACGTCGGGGTCCTCGCGGAGCGCGTCGTAGAGCCCCTGGGCGAAGCTCGGCGTGTCGCGCCCCACCTCGCGTTGCCGGATGAAGCAGCGCTGCGGCGCGAGCGCGTACTCGATGGGCGACTCGAGCGTGACCACGTGGCGCGCCTCCCGCCGGTTGAGCTCCTGGAGCAGCGCCGCGAGCGTGCTCGTCTTCCCGGAGCCGGTCGGCCCGCTCACCACGACGAGCCCGTGATGGGGCAGCACGAGCCGGGCCAGGTCGGGATGGAGGTTCAGCCGCTCGAGCGACACCTGCGCGGCGGAGAGGAACCGCACCGCGAGCCCCACCCCGCGCGAGGTGCAGAGCACGTTGATGCGGCAACGCTGGCCGGCGATGGTGCGGGCCACGTCGGCGGATCGGCGCTCCAGGAAGGCGGGCCAGGCCTCCTCGCCGAGCAGCTCGCGGGCGAGCGCGGTGAGCTCGCCGGGACGCAACGGCTCGCCGGTGCTGCGGAGCTGCCCGCGCACCCGGACGCAGGGGGCGAGGCCGCCCTCCAGGTGGAGGTCGCTCGCCTGCAGGCCGGCCGCGGCCTTCACCAGGGTCTCGAGGGTCATGCCCCGGATCCTAGGGCGGCGGACCCGGTGGTTGCACGCCCGGCTCTCCCCCGCCCGGCGGCGGGGGCCGTCAATGACCCGCGACCGGCGCCGTGCGTCACGAGGATGCGGTCCGGGCGGCGGCCACGTGGCTGGACCAGAAGCCGATGCGGCGCGGGCGGAACCAGCCGTGGGCGGCCATGGGGAGCCTCCCGCGCGACAGGTGGTGGAGGCGCGCGGGATTGATGTCCCAGGCGAAGGAGAGCACCTCGTCGAGCCCGGGGGTCCGCCAGCCCGGGTCGTGGCGGGGCGGCTCCAGGCTCCAGAAGACGTCCTCGTGGAGGTGGCGCGACAGGTAGGCGTCGGCGACCCCGCGAAGCTCCCGGACGAGCCGGCGGTGCGAGGCCACCCGGCGGAGGGAGAATCCGCCGTTCCCCACCCGGTTGCGCAGCTCGTAGGAGTGGTAGGTGTCCTTGCGGCCGGGGACGAGCTCGCGGAGCCGCATCCGCCCCCAGTGGACGACGCCGCTCAGCGCCGAACGGGACACCCAGGGGGCGCCGACGTAGTCGTACCCGCGCTCGAGCCAGGCCGCGAGGTCGTCGCGGAAGACGAAGACGTCGAGCTGGCAGAGGAGCAGGTACTCACTCCGGGCGAAGGCGTCGTAGAAGGCCTCCGACAGGAGGAGCCGGTTGTAGCCGCGCGCCGAGCCGAAGTACTCCGGGTCGAAGGCGACGGTCTCGCCGAAGGGGAAGCGCCGCTCCAGCTCCCGGGTGTCGAGGCCGGCGGGCTTCGCGAGCACGAGGTGGTGCTCCCCCAGCCGCCGGAAGGCGCTCCGGAGCGACACCTCCTCCTCCTCCCCCAGGTCGGCCCGGTAGGCCGGGACCACGATGGAGAGCCTTTCGCGGGGGATGGGGCCCATCCTGCGGGTCATACCACCAACACCCTCCGGACAGGGCTCTCCCCCCTCCCCGACACGGGGTATATAGGGGTGCCATTCGCACCCCGAGACTCCGAGGTCCTCGCATGTCCCGACGCGCTTCCCGCCGGCTCGCCGCCGCCCCCGTGGTCGCCGGCCTCCTCCTCGTCGCCGCGTGCTCCAAGGAGGCGGCCGCACCGGTCCTGCCTCCCCAGGAGGTTCCGGTCGTGAAGGTGGAGAAGAAGGACACCCCCCTCGACTTCGAGCTGGTGGCCCAGCTTCGCGGCTTCGAGGACGTGGAGATTCGCGCCCGGGTGGAGGGCTACCTCCAGACCATCGACTATCCCGAGGGTTCCACGGTCGCGAAGGGCAAGCTCCTCTTCACCATCGACGACCAGCAGTACATCGCCGCGCTGGCCCAGGCCCAGGCCACGCTGGCCTCCGCCCAGAACCAGTTCGACAAGGCCGACCTCGACGTGAAGCGCTTCACGCCGCTCGCCGCCGAGCGCGCGGTGAGCCAGGCCGAGCTCGACAACGCGGTCTCGGCCCGGAAGACGGGCGCGGCGCAGATCGAGGCGGCCCGCGCCAACGTGGAGAAGGCGCGACTCAACCTCTCGTACACGAAGATCACGTCCCCCATCACCGGGATCGCCGGCAAGGCCGAGCACAAGGTGGGCGACCTCGTGGGCAAGGGGGAGCCGACGCTCCTCACCACCGTCTCCTCGGTCGATCCCATCCGCGTGAGCGTCGCCATCCCCGAGGCGGACTACCTGCGCTTCACGCGCTCGATCGACTCCGGCAAGGCTGCGCGGGCGAGCGCTCCACCGACCCTCGTCCTCTCCGACGGGACCCAGCACCCGTTCCCGGGCAAGGTCCTCTTCGTGGACCGCGCCGTCGACCCGCAGACCGGCACGCTGCGGGTGGACCTGGCCTTCCCGAACCCCCAGAAGACGCTCCGTCCCGGTCTCTACGGAAAGGTGAAGGCCGAGTCGGAGGTGGTGAAGAACGCCATCCTCGTGCCCCAGCGCGCCGTCCAGGAGCTGCAGGGCACCTACACCGTGGTCACGGTCACGCCCGAGAACAAGGTCGAGACCCGCAAGGTGAAGCCGGGCGCCAAGGTCGGCAGCCAGTGGATCATCGAGGAGGGGCTGAAGGACGGCGACGTGGTGGTGGTGGAGGGGATCTCCCGCCTGCGCGACGGCATGACGGTCGTGCCGAAACCGGCGGCCGCACCCACCAGCCCGGCGACGCCCGCCGCCGCCCCGGCCGGAGGGAAGTAGGCCATGGGCAGCTTCTTCATCCGCCGCCCGATCGTGGCGATGGTGATCTCCATCGTCATGGTCATCATGGGGGGCGTCGCCATCACGCGCCTCCCGGTGGCCCAGTACCCCGACATCACCCCGCCGCTCATCCAGGTCTCCACGACCTACACGGGCGCCTCCGCCGTCGACGTGGAGACGTCGGTGGCCGCGCCCATCGAGCAGCAGGTGAACGGCGTCGACAACATGATCTACATGAAGTCGACGAACGCCAACGACGGCACCTACAACCTCCAGGTGTCCTTCGAGGTGGGGGCCAACCTCGACATGTCGAACGTGCTCGTCCAGAACCGGGTCTCCCAGGCCCAGGCGAGCCTTCCGCAGGACGTGAAGAACTACGGCGTCACGGTCAAGAAGTCGCTCAACTTCCCGCTCCTGCTCGTCACGCTGACCTCCCCCTCGGGCGCCTTCGACAACAACTTCCTGTCGAACT
>JBAVCR010000626.1:0-8963 GCA_049586815.1 Anaeromyxobacteraceae bacterium | reverse complement strand
CTTCACCTCCGGCGCCACCGAGTCGGCGACCCTCGCCATCCGCGGCGCGCTGGCCGCGGCGCCGGAGGGGAAGGTCGGCCTCGTCGTCACCGCCGTCGAGCATCCCTGCGTCCTCGACCTGGCGCGGGAAATGTCGCGGCACGGCGTGCCGGTCCAGGTGGCGCCGGTGGACGGCGACGGCGTGGTCGACCTCGAGGCCCTGCAGGCCGCGGTGAGCCCGGAGACCGCGCTCGTCTGCTGCATGCTCGCGAACAACGAGACCGGCGTGATCCAGCCGATCGCCGAGGCCGCCCGCATCGCCCACGCGGCGGGCGCCCTCCTGCTCTGCGACGCGGTGCAGGCGGCCGGGAAGATCCCCCTCGACCTCCCCGCCTGCGGCGCCGACCTGGCCCTCGTCACCGGCCAGAAGTTCGGCGGCCCGCGCGGCGTGGGGGCGCTCTGGATCGCCCCGGGCGTGCGGCTCTCCCCCATCGCCGGGGGGCACCAGGAGCGGGGGCGCCGCGCCGGCACCGAGAACCTCCCCGGCATCGCCGGGATGGGGGCGGCGCTCGCCGAGGCGGTGGCCACCCTCGACGGGGAGCTTCCGCGGCTGCGCGGGCTGCGCGATCGCCTCGAGGCGGGGCTCCTCGCCGCCGTCCCGGGAGCGCGCGTGAACGGGCGGGGCGCCGATCGCCTGCCGAACACGCTCTCCATCACCTTCCCGGGCGCCGACGGCGAGGCCCTGCTCATCGCCCTCGACCTGGAGGGGATCTGCGCCAGCGCCGGGGCCGCCTGCACGTCGGGCTCGACGACCCCGTCCCACGTCCTCTCCGCCATGGGGCTCTCGGTCGACGAGGCCCGCGCCACCCTCCGCCTGTCGCTCGGCTGGACCAGCACCGACGCCGACGTCGATCACGCCCTGCGGGTGATGCCGGGGCTCGTGGCCCGGGTGCGCCAGGCGCTCGCCTCACCCTGAGGCAACCGGGCTTGCGCCGGTCCGCTCGCCCGACCATGAAGGGCGGACCATGACCGCCCTCCCCCTCGCGATGGTGCTCGCGCTCGCCGCCCCGGCAGGCGACCCCGCCCCTCCGGTAGCCGCCCGGCGCGACCACGTCCAGACCTGGCACGGCGAGGCCGTGAACGACCCGTGGTTCTGGCTCCGCGAGAAGGAGAGCCCCGAGGTGCGGAAGTACCTCGAGGCCGAGAACGCCTACACCGCGGCGATGACGGCGCCCATCGCCGGGTTCGCCTCCGCGCTCTACGACGAGATGCTCGGGCGGATCCAGCAGACCGACCTCTCCGTGCCGCAGCGGCGGGGGGCGTTCTGCTACTACCGGAGGACGGTGCAGGGGCTGCAGTACCCCATCATGGCGCGGCGCCCCGCCGAGAAGGACGGTTCCTGCGGGGACACGGCGCCCGAGGAGGTGCTGCTCGACCTGAACGAGCTCGGCAAGGGAAAGCCCTTCATCGGCCTCGGCGCCTTCTCGGTGAGCGACGACGGCAGGCGGCTCCTCTACGCCACCGACGAGACCGGCTTCCGGCAGCACGACCTCTTCGTGAAGGAGCTCGCGACCGGTGAGGTCACGGGTCCGCTCGCCCGGCGCGTCACCGGCGCCGAATGGGCGGCCGACGGCGCCACCATCTTCTTCACGACCGAGGACGAGGTGACGAAGCGGTCGGACACCTTGTGGCGCCTCCCCCGGGGAGGCAAGGTGGTGAAGGTCCACCACGAGCCCGACGAGCTCTTCGGCGTCCGCATCGGGAAGACGAACGACCGCCGCCTCCTCGTGCTCGGCATCACCTCGACCGACACGTGGGAGCAGCGGATCCTCGACGCCCGTTCCCCCCGGGGGGAGTTCCGCACCGTCGCTCCCCGGAGGAAGGGGCACAAGTACGACGTCGAGCACCGGGACGGCGTCCTCTACGTCCGCACGAACGACGGCGCGAAGGACTTCCGGATCGCGACCGCTCCGGTGAAGAAGCCCGGGATGGAGAGCTGGAAGGCCTTCCTGCCCGGGCGCAAGGGCGAGAAGATCGTGGGCGTGGATCCCTTCCGCGACTCCCTCGTCGTCACCACCCGGGAGGCCGGGCTCGCCCGCTTCCGGGTCCACGACTTCCGGAAGGGGACGTGGAGCGACGTCGCCTTCCCCGATCCCGTCTACGCCGCCACCGGCGCGCCGGCGCAGGAGTACGACTCGGGCACGTTCCGCTTCCGCTACGAGAGCCTGGTGACCCCGCCCTCGGTCTACGACCAGGACCTCGCCGCCGGGACCCGGAAGCTCCTGAAGCAGGACCCGGTCCTGGGCGGCTACGACCCTGCCGCCTACACGTCGGCCCGGCTCTGGGCCGCCGCCCGCGACGGCACGAAGGTGCCGGTGTCGATCGTCCACCGCAAGGACGTCAAGCCGGACGGCACGGCCCCGCTCTGGCTGTACGGGTACGGCTCCTACGGCTTCGGCATGCCGGCGTCCTTCGCCTCGGGCCGCATCTCGCTGCTCGACCGGGGCGTCGTCTACGCCATCGCCCACGTCCGCGGCGGCGACGAGATGGGCGAGCCCTGGCACGACGACGGCATGCTGACGAGGAAGAAGAACACCTTCAACGACTTCGTCGACGTCGCCCAGTTCCTCGTGAAGGAGGGCTTGGGGGCTCCCGGCAGGGTGCTCATCTCGGGCGGCAGCGCCGGCGGTCTCCTCATGGGCGCGGTGGTGAACGACCGGCCCGACCTCTTCCGCGCCGTCCACGCCGCGGTCCCCTTCGTGGACGTCATGAACACCATGATGGACGCGAGCCTGCCGCTCACCGTGGGTGAATACCTGGAATGGGGCAACCCCGGCGAGAAGGCCGCCTTCGACTACATGCGGTCCTACTCCCCGTACGACAACCTGGCGGCGAAGGCCTACCCGGCCATCCTGGTCACGACGAGCTTCAACGACAGCCAGGTCATGTACTGGGAGCCCGCCAAGTACGTGGCGAAGCTCCGGACCCTGAAGACCGACGCGAACCCGCTCCTTCTGAAGACGAAGCTCGAGGCGGCCGGGCACGGCGGGGCGAGCGGACGCTACGACGCGCTCCGCGACCGGGCCTTCGAGTACGCCTGGATGCTCTCCCAGGTGGGAATCACCAAGTAGCTACGGGCACCTCCGGAAGGGGGCCGCAATCGCTTGACAGGGGCCCTTCCGGCTCCTACGATCCGTCCATGAAACCTCTCGTGGTTTCGAGAGGTTGCGCTCTTTCTCTGTTTCGATCTGCCCCCTGCTGGGCTCGCGATTGGCTTCGCGTCGTTTGGGCCGACTCATCACCAAGAGGAGCACCTGGTCCTGCTCATGAGCAAGCTCCCGTGTAGCGAGGGAGAAGCCTACGAGCGGTACTTCGAAGTGCCCCACCTGTAGAAATACAGGTCCAAGCAACCGAGCCACACGGCCTGTGCGGGGGGCTCTTTTCTTTCGTGTCCTCCACTCCCCAGAGCGCGGCGAAGCGCGCCCTCCGCGACCCGATGCTCGCGCTCCGCGCCGGGCTTCCCCCCGCCTTCCGGGCGGAAGCCTCGCGGGAGGTCGCGGCCCGCCTCGCCACCCTCCCCGCCTGGGAGCGCGCCGGAACGGTCGCCCTCCACGCGACGCTCGGCGCCGAGGTGAGCACCGACGAGATCGCGCGCCGGGCCGCCGCCGCCGGGAAACGCATCGCCTGGCCTCGCCTCGCCGCGGGCGGGCGCGCCATGGAGTTCGCGGCGTGCGGCCTGGGTGAGCTCGTCCCGGGGCCGTCCCGCGCGCTCGAGCCCCCGGCCTCTGCCCCGGTGGTCCCCGTCGACGCCGTCGACCTCGTCGTCGTCCCCGGGGTGGCCTTCGACGCCCGGGGCGGCCGGCTGGGGCGAGGTCGCGGCCACTACGACGCCACGCTCCCGCTCCTCCGCCCTGGCGCGGCCCGGATCGGCATCGCCTTCGAGGTCCAGGTCGTCCCCGAGGTCCCCGGGGAGGCGCACGACGTGGCGCTCGACGCCGTGGTGACCGAGAAGCGGGTCCTCGGGCCCATGGCGGCACGTTCCGGGGGCGCTCCCGGTTGACACTTTCCTCCCCGCGTGACGAGATCCCGCCCCCTTGAAGATCCTCTTCCTCGGCGACGTCTTCGGCAAGCCCGGCCGCATGGCCGTGAAGCGCATCGTCCCGCGCCTCATCTCCCGCCACGGCGTGGACCTCGTCGTCGCCAACGCAGAGAACGCGGCAAACGGCGTGGGCGTGAACCCCGAGACCGCCGACGAGCTGCTCGCCTGCGAGGTGGACCTGCTCACGAGCGGGAACCACATCTGGTCGAAGCGGGACATCGTCCCCTACCTCGAGGCCCGGGGCTCGAAGTTGCTCCGCCCCGCCAACTACCCGCAGGGCGCCCCCGGGCGCGGCCACGCCGTGGTCGAGACCCCCGACGGTCGCAAGCTCGGGGTGCTCAACCTCGAGGGGCGGGTCTTCATGAAGGACCTCGACGACCCGTTCCGCACCGCCGACCGGCTGGTCGCCGAGCTCCGGGCGCAAGGCTGCACCTGCATCCTCGTCGACATGCACTGCGACGCCACCAGCGAGAAGAACGCCATGGGCTGGTACCTCGACGGCCGCGTCTCGGCGGTGCTCGGGACCCACACCCACGTCCAGACCGCCGACGCCCGGGTCCTCCCCGGGGGCACGGCCTTCATCACCGACGTGGGCATGTGCGGCCCCTGGGACTCGGTGATCGGGGTGAAGAAGGAGCTGGTGCTCGAGCGCTTCCTCTCGCAGCGCCCGGTGCAGTTCGAGCCGGCGAAGCGCGACGTGTGGCTCCAGGGCGCCCTCGTGGACGTCGACGACGCCACCGGCAAGGCCCGCTCCATCGAGCGGGTCCAGGAGAAGGACGAGGAGCAGTGACGATGGCACAGGGAGACCCGAGGCTCCGGAGCGCCACCCCCGACGAGCAGTTCCGCGAGGTCACCCGCGGGATGGTGGACCTCCACGTGGAGAAGGAGCTGCGCGAGCGGCTGCAGCGGTCCTACGACACCGGCGTCCCGCTGCGCGTGAAGGCGGGCTTCGACCCGACCGCACCCGACCTGCACCTCGGCCACACCGTGCTCATCTCCCGCATGCGCCGGTTCCAGCAGTTCGGCCACACGGTGATCTTCCTCATCGGCGACTTCACCGGGATGATCGGCGACCCGACCGGCCGCAACGCCACCCGGCCCCCGCTCACCCGCGAGCAGATCCTGGGGAACGCCGAGACCTACAAGAAGCAGGTCTTCAAGATCCTCGACCCGGCCGAGACCGAGGTCCGCTTCAACTCGGAGTGGCTCGGGCCCATGACCTTCGCCGACGTGGTCCGGCTGGCGAGCCGCCACACGGTCGCGCGCATGCTGGAGCGCGACGACTTCAGGAAGCGCTACACCGGGAACACCCCCATCAGCATCCACGAGTTCCTCTACCCGCTGGCCCAGGGCTACGACTCGGTGGCGCTGAGGTGCGACATCGAGCTCGGCTCCTCCGACCAGCTCTTCAACCTGCTCGTGGGGCGCGCCCTCATGCACCAGTACGGGCAGGTGCCGCAGATCGTCCTCACCGGCCCCATCCTCGAGGGGCTCGACGCCAGGCTCGACCCGGCCACCGGCAAGATCGACGGCGACAAGATGTCGAAGTCGCTCGGCAACTACGTGGGCGTGGCCGAGGCTCCCGAGGAGCAGTTCGGCAAGCTCATGTCGGTCGCCGACGACCTCATGTGGCGCTACTACGAGCTCCTCTCGGCCCGCACCAGCGCCGAGATCGCCGCGCTGCGCGCCGGCCACCCGAAGGCGGCCAAGGTGGCGCTCGCCAAGGAGATCGTGGAGCGCTTCCACGGCGCCGAGGCGGCCCGGGCGGCCGAGGCCCACTTCGAGCAGGTGCACGCCCGCCGGGAGACGCCGGAGGACGTGGCCGAGGTCGCCGTGGCGCTCGGCGGCCAGCCCTCCCTGCCCCTCGCCGCTGCGCTCGCCGACGCGAAGCTCGCCGCCTCCCGCAGCGAGGCCCGGCGGCTCGTCGCGCAGGGCGGCGTGACCGTGAACGGCGAGCGGGCCACCGATCCGCAGGCCCCGCTCGGCGCGGGCGAGTACCTCGTCAAGGTGGGCAAGCGCCACTTCGCCCGGCTGAAGGTCGGCTAGGTCGAGCTTCCGCGCCAGGGCACGGCGTCTCAGCCCTTGAAGTCGCGCCCCACCACGAAGACCTCGAAGCTCCGCTCGCGCGTGGCCTCGGGCCGCACCACGTCGACCTTCGAGAAGCGGGCCCGCATCTCCTTCTGGAAGATCGGGAAGTCGCCCCCCATGAAGACCTTCACCACGAAGGCGCCGCCGAGCTTCAGGGTCTCGACGGCGACCGAGAGCGCCATGCGGGAGAGCTCGAGCGAGCGGGCCTCGTCGGTGACCTTCACGCCGATGGTCTTCGGCGCCATGTCGCTCGTCACGAGGTCGAAGCGCCCGGCGTGGAGCCCGCGGATGCGCTCGAGGGCGTCGGGGGCGAGGAGGTCGAGGACGGCGACCTTCACCCAGGGCTTGCCGAGCTCGCGGATGGGCACGATGTCGACGCCCACCGCGGCGCCGCGGGGGCCCACCACGTCGGCGAGCACCTGCAGGAAGCCCCCGGGGGCGGCGCCCAGGTCGAGGACCGCGCCACCCTTCCCGAGCAGCCGGTGCTTCCGGAGGATCTCCTCGATCTTGAAGGCCGACCGGGCCCGGAAGCCCTGCTCCTTCGCCTTGTGGAAGAAGCGGTCGTGGGGGTCGTAGGGCTTCGCCATGGGGATCCCGGGGAGGGCCTCCTGCTTACCCCATTCGCGGGCCGGCGGGGCGCCCGAACTCGTCCGGCGCGCCCCTTGACGGCGGCTCGGGCTCCGTCGGATAACCCTCGTCCCCGGACCGGATCGGGCGAGTTTCCACGAAAGGCGAGAGCGATGGCGACCATCATCACCGAGGAGTGCATCAACTGCGGCGCGTGCGAGCCCGAGTGCCCGAACGGCGCCATCAGCCAGGGCGATGACATCTACGTCATCAATCCCGACCTCTGCACCGAGTGCGTCGGCTTCCACGACGAGGAGGCCTGCGCGGCCGTGTGCCCGGTCGACTGCTGCGTGCCGGATCCGGCCCGCCCGGAGACCGAGGAGCAGAACTACGCCAAGCTGGCGACGATCCACGCCGACAAGACCTTCCCGGCGCTCGGCGAGCTGCCGGCGAACCTCTCGCGTTTCCGCAAGGGCTAGCAGCGCCCCCGCGCGCGAGCGCGAATCGAATCCCCGGGCCCCGCACGTCGAAAGGCGCGCGGGGCTCGCCGTTTCCGCCCCGGGGAGGCGGAGCGAGGATCACCATGGACATGCTCACCGGTGGCCAGCTCGTCGCCCGGATGCTCCGCAAGGAGGGCGTCGGCACCGTCTTCACCCTCTCCGGCCTGCACGTGGCCCCCATCTACGTGGGGCTCGTCGAGGAGGGGATCCGCGTCGTAGACACGCGGCACGAGCAGGCGGCCGCCCACGCGGCCGACGCCTGGGCGCGCCTGACCCGCGGCGTGGGCGTGGCCATCGTCACAGCCGGCCCGGGCGTCACCGACGCGGTCACCGGGGTCGCGAACGCCTGGGCGGCGAACGTGCCGCTGCTCCTCGTCGGCGGCGCGGCGCCCACCTTCAACCAGGGGCGCGGCTCGCTGCAGGAGATGCCCCAGACGCAGCTCTTCCAGGGCATCACCAAGTGGAGCGATCGGGTGCCCTCCCCCGAGCTCCTCCCGAGCTACCTCGCCAAGGCCTTCCGCGTGGCCCGCGCCGGCCGTCCGGGCCCCGTCTTCCTCGAGATTCCCTGGGACGTCCTCTCGAACGGCGCCGACGCGGCCACCGCCGACGGCCTCACCCGCTACCGCACCGACGCGCGCTCGCCCGGCGATCCGCGCAAGATCGAGGAGGCGCTCGCCCTCCTCGCCGGCGCCGAGCGCCCGGTGGTCCTGGGCGGCTCGTCCATCTGGTGGGACGACGCCCCGGCCGCCCTCGACCGCTTCGCCCGACGCACCGGCATCCCCGTCTACCTGAACGGGATGGGGCGCGGCTGCCTGCCGCCCGACCACCCGGAGTTCTTCCAGCACACCCGCAAGGAGGCGCTCGGCGAGGCCGACGTGGTGCTCGTGGTGGGCACGCCGCTCGACTTTCGCGTGGGCTACGGCAGCGAGCCGACCTTCGCCTCCGGTGCGCGCGTCATCCAGGTGGACGTGGACGGCGCCGAGATCGGCCGCAACCGCCCCATCGAGGTGGGCATCGTCGGCGACTCGCGCAGCGTGCTCGAGGGGCTCGAGGCCGGGTCGCGGGCCGTCCCGGGCGCCGCCGCCTGGAGGGAGAGGCTGCGCGCCAGCGAGGCGCGCAAGCTCGAGAAGCAGGCCGCCTTCGAGGGGAGCAGCCAGCGCCCGATCCACCACTTCCGGCTCGGCAAGGAGATCGACCTCGCCGCCCGTCGCGCCGGCGACGTCACCTTCGTCGCCGACGGCGGCAACGTGGTGGCGGTGGCGGCGAAGAGCATCCAGCTTCCGCGGCCGGGCCGCTGGCTCGACCCCGGACCGCTCGGCTGCCTGGGCGTCGGCGCTCCCTTCGCCATCGCCGCGAAGCTGCTCGCGCCCGAGCGGCCGGTGGTGGTGATCCAGGGAGACGGCTCGTTCGGCCTGAACGGGTTCGACTTCGAGACCGCGGTGCGCTTCGGCCTCCCCATGGTCGTCGTGGTGGGAAACGACGCCGCCTGGGGGCAGATCATGATCCCCCAGCGCAGCATGTACGGCGAGGAGAAGAGCCCGGCCACGCGGCTCGCCCCGACCCGCTACGACCGGGTGGTCGAGGCCTTCGGCGGCAAGGGGGAGCACGTCGACGACCCGGCCGACCTGCCCGCCGCCCTCGACCGCGCCTTCGCGTCCGGAACCGTGTACTGCGTGGACGTGGCCATCGACCCGGAGGCCGCGGCGGCGTCCGGGGCCGCCGGCTACGCC
>JBAVCR010000625.1:0-5069 GCA_049586815.1 Anaeromyxobacteraceae bacterium | reverse complement strand
CCCGGGGACCACGACGCGCGCTCGATGGAGAAGGGCATCCGCCGATCACGGGCCGCGGCCAGCCTGGCGCGGAAGGTGGGGCGGCTCCGGGAGGCGGCGGAGCGGGCGCTGGCCCGCGCGGGCGAGGTCTCCCTCGCGCCCGACCTCGGGCGGTCGGTCTTCCTGGGATTCGAGCGGGCCTCCTCCCCCGTCCTGCTCGCGCTCGACGCCGGGGAGGTCCGCGCCGGATCGACCCCGGTGCTCCGGGACGTCCACGTGCGGCTCCGGCGCGAGGACCGCATCCGCGTCGAGGGAGCGAACGGGGCCGGGAAGAGCACGCTGCTCCGCGCCCTGCTCGACGGCTCGCCGCACCGCCGCGAGCGGGTGCTCCACCTGGCGCAGGAGCTTCCGCCCGGCGCCGGTCCGGCGCTGCTCCGCGACCTGCGCGCCCTCGCCCCGGAGGTGCGGGGTCGCGTCCTCTCCCTCGTCGCCGCCCTGGGGACCGACCCCGCCCGGCTCCTCGCCTCGTCGGATCCCTCGCCCGGGGAAGCCCGCAAGCTCTGCCTCGCGCTCGGGATGGGGCGCCACGCCTGGGCGCTCGTGCTGGACGAGCCGACGAACCACCTCGACCTCCCCACCGTCGAGCGGCTCGAGGCGGCCATCGCCGCCTACCCGGGAGCGGTGCTGCTCGTGAGCCACGACGAGACCTTCGCCGCCCGCCGTACCACGTCCCGCTGGCTCGTCGCCGACGGACGCGTCGCCGAGGACGGCGGGTGAGGACGACGACGGTCGGCGCGGGGGCGCGACCTATCGCGACGCAGGCACGGTGCCGGCCTCGGGATAGAGCCGGTTCGCGCAGGCCTCGCAGAGGCCGTGGGTGACCGCCTTCCCGGCGGCCTCCCGCAGGTAGATGTCGACCGCGCGCCAGTACCCCTTGTCGTCGCGCACGCTCTTGCACCCGAAGCAGACCGGGATGAGGTCCCGGAGCCGCTCGACCTCCTGGGCATGCAGCCGGGCGAGCTCCTTCTGCGCCTCGACGCGGTCGGTCACGTCCACGCAGCTCCCGATGAAGCCGCGGAAGGTGCCGTCCTCGTCGTACGAGGGCGTCCCCCGATCGAAGATCCACCGCCAGGCGCCGTCGTGCCGGCGCAGCCGGTACTCCATCTCGAAGGTCTCCCGGCGCCCGAAGGCGGCCAGGTAGGTCTCGAGGCAGGCCTGGAAATCGTCGGGATGGACGCCCTCGGCCCACCCGTCGCCGAGCTCCTGGGCGAGGGTCCGGCCGGTGAAGGCCAGCCAGCGCTCGTTGAAGTAGTCGCACTTCCCCGTCACGTCGGAGCGCCAGATGATCATGGGCGCCTGCTCGACGAGCGCGCGGTAGTCGATGTCGGGGGCCATCGGAGCGGGAGCCTAGCCCTGTTCGGGTGCGGATTCAAAGGGTGCTTGTCGCGACACTCGCCACGAGGCACCCGTCGCGCGCCAATCGCAACTACTTGAAACGACCACATATTTCTCGACTTTGAACCTGGACGTCCGCGGCGGCTCTGCGTCGGCGAAGAAATCCGATGAAGTTGGGGGCGGACTCCGACCCCGCAGGAAGGCCGGATGGGGTCCGACGCTCTGCGACCCAGTGACGTCACGCCCCAAATGACGGGGCACGAGGGGCTTCGAACCCGTATGGGTAGTGCACCTCCGTCGACCCCGGCCGCCCACGCGCACCGCCTCTCCGACGCCTGGCGTGCAGCGCGCAGCGTGCGCTCACCTCCCGTACGCGTGGCGGAGAATCCTTCATGAAGCGTCCCGTTGCCGTGGCCGTCGCCATCCCGTTCCCGGTCCCGTTCGCGGATCGGATCACTTTCTTCCTCCCTCGGGAGGGGACCTCGGATGCCTGGGATTTCATGGCCGGCCCGATGCTCTTCGTCGGAATCATGGCGACCATCGTCGCCTTCCTCCTCGCAGTGTCCTGACCGGGGGCGCCATGCACGACGTCGACGGAGTTCGCCTCGCGGTCGAAGCGGTTGAGCGGGAGTTCTCGATCCTTGCGGAGCAGGCGGGGACGGCTGGCGGACCGGAGTTGAAGGACCTGCGCGCGTCCTGGGGAAGGCTCGTGGACGTCCTCGCTCTCGGCCCCGCTCCCGTGATGCGCCCCTGCCCGTTCTGCGGGACACCAGGATTCGCCGCCGCCACCAAGTGCGGGAAGTGCTGGCGGCCCCTCGTGCCGCCTCGCACCGCGCCGCAGCCCGGAGCCCTCCCGTGAAGGGGTGGGCCAGGACGGGCGAGGGCTGGGCGCTCAACCTCGACGGCAGCGACGCCTCGGGGGGGATCACCTACCCGCGGCTGGAACTGCGCTCGAGCCCGCGGGGATGGCGGAGCTTCTGGCTCCTGCCCGACGGGACCGTCCGGGAGGACGCCTGCCCGCCGTCGGACGACCTCGTGTCCGCCAAGGCCAGGGCGCTCGACCGCTGGACCGCCTCGACGAGGGCTTCGGCCGCGTCCTAGGAGAGCGCGCTCTCGAGCAGCTCCCGGTGGTGCTCGTCCTGGCGCGAGAGCGCGTGGAAGAAGCCCTGGACCTCCGGGTCGAGGCAGCGCGCCAGGCTCTCGGCGTGCAAGGAACCGCAGCGGTGCTCGAGGTCGATGACCCGCTGGAGGACGTCGGCGGCGTCGGGCCTCCCGTCGGCGCTGCGGAAATCGGTGGCCACGAGCATGAGCGCGGTCGACACCGAGTCGAGGTCGCGCGCGATGCGGGCCAAGGCGTCATCGCTCCACTGCGCGTCGGCGCGATGCCGGGACAGGATCAGGATGCGCTGCGCGTGCTGCTCCTCCTCCTCGGCGAGGCGGTTGAACATGTCGCGGAGCGGCGGGCTGTCGGCGTAGGCCTCCGCCAGGCTGGCATAGACGTCACGGAAGAGCGTCTCGATCCGGATGGCCGTCTGGAAGCATTCCTCGTTCGTCATCCCGTCACCGTCGGCGGTTGGCATCCCGGACGAGACGTGCACCGCGCGTGCCGCCTCAGGCTCCCGGGCCCGCTGCGGGAATGCGCGGAGTCCATCACACCCTGGGTCATGATCGACCGGTCCCTGCGCCCCGGCCGGGGGCCGGCGTTCACGGGACGGCCAGGTCGGGAAGCAGGAAAATCCGCCCGTGCGCCGGCTCCCCCGTGGGGTAGATTGCGTCGCCATGGAATCCCGACCCGACGCCGTCGCCACCGCCGCGGACCCCGGCGAGCGGCACGTCCTCGACGTCGACGATCTCGATGCTGTCGCGGGCGGCGCCGGCGCTGACGGCGGCCTCGATGGCCTGGGCCTTGGCGTCGGCCAGCGCCGCGTCGCGACCGATGTCGGCGAGGGCGTAGACGCGGTCGACCTCGCCCGACACCTGGGCGATGGCGGCGCCGACGGCGTTGGCGACGGCGAAGTGGTTGGGCTTGATCAGTTCGAGGCCGGCGATCGGCTTGTCGACCAGGATCGAGCCGCCGCCGACCACGATCACCGGCAGCGGTTCCGGCGACAGGCGCGAACGCTCGACGCAGTCCTCGAGCATGGCGGCGATGCGGGCCTCGGTGGCGGCGATCAGCGTCGGCGACAGGTGGGCGACCTTGGTCTTGTCGCCGAGGTCGAACTTGCCGGCGGCGACGACGACGTCGGTGGTGGTCAGCGTCTTGCCGCCGAAGATCAGCGCCTCGGTGATGATGCGGTAGCCGACCGAGGTCGGGCCGACCTTGACGCCCTTGTCGGTTTCGACGACGTGCGAGCCGCCGCCGAGACCGATCGAGAACACGTCGGGCATGCGGAAGTTGGTACGGACGCCACCGACTTCGACCGCCACCGTCGCCTGGCGGGGAAAGCCCTTCTGCAGCGAGCCGATGTCGGTGGTGGTGCCGCCGATGTCGGCGACGATGGCGTCCTTGACGCCGGAGAGGAAGGCGGCGCCGCGCATCGAATTGGTCGGGCCGGAGGCGAAGGTCAGCACCGGGAACTTCTCGGCGAAGGCGGCTTCCGTCAGCGTGCCGTCGTTCTGGGTCAGGAAGAACTTGCCCTTGATGCCGGCCGAGGCGATGGCGCCGCGGAACGCTTCGATCACCTGGTGCGACAGATCGCGCAGGCAGGCGTTCATGATGGCGGCGTTCTCGCGTTCGAGCAGGCCGATGCGGCCGATCTCGCACGACAGCGTGATGTGGGCGCCCGGCAGCGCCTTTTCGAAGATGGCGGCCGCCTGCTTCTCGCAGGCGTCGCTGACCGGCGAGAACACCGAGGTGATGGCGATGGTATTGACGCCCTTGGCCTTGATGTCCGCGGCGATGGCCAGCAGTTCCGCCTCGTCGATCGGCGAGATCTTGCGACCGTCGAATTCGTTGCCGCCGTGGGCGAGGTAGGACAGGTTGCCGATGGCGTCCCGCAGGTCCTCCGGCCAGTCGACCATGGGCGGCAGCGAGGCGGTGGCCGGCAGACCCAGCCGGACGGCGGCGGTTTTGGCGAGGTCGCGCCGCTGCACCACGGCGTTGGTGAAGTGGGTGGTGCCGACCATGATGACGTCGATGTCGGCGGCGGCCTTGCCGGAAACCTTGAGCACGTCGGCGAGCGCGTTGACGACGCCGGTCATGACGTCACCGGTGGTGGCGGCCTTGACGCCGGCCAGCACCCGCGTCCCATCCATCACGACGGCGTCCGTGTTGGTGCCGCCGACGTCGATTCCAATCCTGATCATCTGTCAGATCCTTTTGGGAACTTCGGTTCTTGGTTGGCTCTCCCGGAGGGCGAGCAGTTTTTCCGCCGTCGGAATTTCTCCGTCGATCAATGGGATTTTGGGCCGCATTGCCTCCTCCTCGGCCGAGATCACCGGCACCGAGGCGATCAGCAGGCGGGTGTAGTCGTGTTCCGGATGTTCGAAGACCGCGGCCGTCGGCCCGCTCTCGACGATCTTGCCGCGGTAGAGCACGCCGACGTGGTCGGCGAAGTTGCGCATCAGGCTGAGGTCGTGGGAGATGAACAGGTAGGTGAGGTCGAGCCGCCGGCCGAGCTCGGTCAGCAGGTCGATCACCTTGGCCTGGACCGAGACGTCGAGCGCCGAGGTCGGCTCGTCGAGCACGACGAGAC
>JBAVCR010000624.1:0-3030 GCA_049586815.1 Anaeromyxobacteraceae bacterium | reverse complement strand
CGGCCAGGGCGGCCAGGATGACGCGACGGCGCATGACGCGGGGCGGAGGATAGCGCTAGCATCCCGCCATGGCCACGGTCCGGGCGGTGGTGTTCGACGCGTACGGCACGCTGCTCGACTTCGCGAGCGCCGCGACGCGCGCCGGCGACGCTCTCGGGGATCGGGGGCTCGCCCTCTCCGACCTGTGGCGCCGCAAGCAGCTCGAGTACACCTGGCTCCGCAGCCTGATGCGCCGCCACGTCGACTTCTGGCAGGTCACCGGCGAGGCGCTCGACTTCGCGCTGCAGTCGTTCGGCCTGCACGACGCGGCGCTCCGGAAGCGGCTCATGGACCTCTACCTGTCGCTCGACGCCTACCCCGACGCCCTGCCGGCCCTGCAGGCGCTGCGAGGCGCGGGATTGCGGCTCGCGGTGCTCTCGAACGGCTCGCCCGGCATGCTCGACGCCGCCATCCGCAACGCCGGGCTGGTCGACGAGCTCGACGTGGTGCTCTCGGTGGAGGAGGTGGGGATCTACAAGCCCGCGCCCGAGGTCTACGCTCTCGCGGCCCGGTACCTCGACCTCCTGCCCGGGGAGGTCGGGTTCGTCTCGGCGAACGGCTGGGACGCCCATGGCGCGAGCGCCTTCGGCTTCCGGGTGGCCTGGTGCAACCGCGCCGGCCAGCCCAGCGAGCGGCTGCCGGGGGCGCCGGAGACGACCGTCCGGTCGCTCACCGAGCTCCCCGCCTTCTTCGCGCACTGATCGGGTCGGCGCCCCCTGCCCTACCGGTGGTCGGCCGCCAGGTCCGGGTGCTTCTCCAGGTACTCGCCGAACGTCCCCGGGAAGTCGTTCACCGGCTCGCCGGCCCGGACGTGCCAGATGCGCGTCGCCACCTCCTCGACGAGCTGCTGGTCGTGGGTGACGAAGATGGCCGTGCCCTCGTAGCGCTTCAGGCCGTCGGAGAGCGCGGTGATGGCCTCGAGGTCGAGGTGGTTCGTGGGCTCGTCGAGGACGAGCACGTTGGGCTTGTCCATCATGAGCTTGGCGAGCAGGAGGCGAACCGTCTCGCCGCCGGAGAGGGTGGCGGTGGGCTTCATCCGCTCCTCGCCGGAGAAGAGCATCCGGCCGAGCAGGCCGGAGATCTCCTCGTTCGAGAGCTTGTCCTCCTGCTCGCGCAGCCAGCCGAAGCAGGTCGTGCCCGGGTGGATGAGGCCGGCGTGGTCCTGCGGCAGGTAGCCGGGCTGGGCCTGGTGCCCCCACCTCGCCGACCCGGAGGTGGGCTCGAGCGCGCCGACGAGCAGCTTCACCAGCGTGGACTTGCCGGCGGCGTTGCGGCCGATGACGGCGATCTTCTCGCCGCGCGTGACCAGCCCGGAGAAGGGCTGGATCACCTCGTTGCCGTGGAACCGCTTCTCCACGTCGTGGACCTCGAGCGTCTGCTTGCCGCTCGGCGCCTTCACCTCGAACTTGATGAAGGGGGCCTGGATGTTGGAGCGCTTCAGGTCCTCCAGCCGGAGCTTCTGGATCTGCGTCTTGCGGCTCTGCACCTGGGAGGCGCGCGTGCCGGCCGAGAAGCGGGCCACGAACTCCTGGAGCTGCTCGATCTTCTTCTTCTTCTCGGCGTTCTCCGACTCGATCCGGTTCCGCACCTGCCCCTTCTGCCGGACCATGTCGTCGTAGCCGCCGGTGTAGGTGATGATGGTCTCGTAGTCGATGTCGGCGATGTGGGTGCAGATGGCGTTCAGGAAGTGCCGGTCGTGGCTGATGGTGACGAGCACGCCCTCGTAGTCGTGGAGGAAGCGCTCCAGCCAGCGGATCGAGTCGAGGTCGAGGTTGTTGGTGGGCTCGTCGAGGAGCAGCCCCTGGGGCTTGCCGAAGAGGGCCTGGGCGAGGAGCACGCGCAGCTTGAGGCCGCCGGCGAGCCCCTTCATGGGCTGCTCGTGCCAGGCGTTGGCGATTCCGAGCCCCTGGAGCAGCTCGGCCGCCTGCGCCTCGGCCTCGTAGCCGTCCTCCTCGGCGATGGTGCCCTCCAGCTCGGCGAGCTTGTGGCCGTCCTCGTCGGAGACGTCGCCCTGGGCCAGGATGTCGTCCTTCTCCTTCATGGCCCTCCAGAGGACGGGGTTCCCCATGAGGACCACGTCGATCACCCGGTCGGCCTCGTAGCGGAAGTGGTCCTGGCGGAGGATCCCGAGCCGCCGGGGGCGGTGGACCTGCCCGGTGTCGGGCTCCTCGTCGCCGGAGAGGATCTTCATGAACGTGGACTTTCCCGCCCCGTTCGGGCCGGTGAGGCCGAACCGGCGGCCGGGCGCGAACGACACGTTCACGTCCTCGAACAGCTTCTTGGGGCCGAAGGCCTTGGTGACTTCCTGGACCGAGATCATGGCGGCGCGGATGTACCCCAAGTCGACCCTTTTCGCGAGGGTCCCGCCGGGCCCCCACCCGTCCGGCGCATCCGGGGCCCCGCCGCGCTATGAAGGAGCGGATGGCCCGGGTGAAGGAAACGCTCCAGCGCCGCGTGGTGGCACCGGTGAAGCAGCAGCTCCTCCAGGGGGTGACCCCGGCGAAGCTGGCGCTCTCGCTCGCGCTCGGGGTCGTGGTCTCGGTGATGCCGCTCCTCGGCATCACCACCCTCGTGGCGCTGGCGCTGTCGGTCGCCTTCCGGCTGAACCACGTCGCCATGGTTGCGGCCAACTACGCCGCCTACCCGCTCCAGATCCTGCTCTTCATCCCCTTCTTCAAGCTCGGCGCGTGGCTCACGCGCGGGCGGCCCATCCCCTTCACGCTCGAGCAGATCCAGGCCGAGCTCTCCGCCGGGGTCTGGCCCACCATCGTGCGGTACGCCGACGCGAACGCCCGCGCCCTCGTGGCGTGGCTCGTCCTCGCCCCCCTCGCCACCTGGCTCCTCACCCTCGGCTTCCGCAAGATGCTGGAGCGCCTGCCGCTTCCCCGCGTGGACGAGGCGCCGCCGGCCCCGTGACCCGGCCGCCCTCCCAGCGCGCCTTCGCGGCCTGCGCGCCGGGCCTCGAGCCGGCTCTCGCCCGGGAGCTCGACC
>JBAVCR010000623.1:0-5986 GCA_049586815.1 Anaeromyxobacteraceae bacterium | reverse complement strand
ACGCGGCGCTGGGCGCGCGCGTGCGCCGGCTGGCCGGACACCTCGCCGCGCACGGCGTGGGGCCGGGCACCCGGGTCCTGGTCGCGCTTCCCAACCTTCCCGCCACCGTGGTGGCGAGCCTGGCCGTCCAGGCCGTGGGAGGGGTAGCCGTCGAGGTGAACCGGGAGTGGAGCGCGGAGATCCAGGCCGGGATCCTCGCGCAGACCGGGGCCCGCCACGCGATGGTCTGGGCCCGGGACGCCCGCACCTGGGGAGGCGTCGCCGGAAGGGCGCGACTGGAGCGGATCTGGGTCGTGCACCCGGCTCCCCCTCCTCCCCCCCTGCTCTCCCATCTCGGCGACACGCCCTCGACGCTCCTGCTCGACGACGGGACGGTCGACCCGGAGGGCGCCGAGCCTCCGCCCGCCCCCCCGGTCCGGCTCCGCCCGGAGGACACGGCCCTCATCCTCTACACGTCGGGCAGCACCGGCCAGCCGCGCGGCGTGGTGCAGACCCACCGGAACCTGGACGCGAACACCCGGTCCATCGCCGAGTACCTCGCCCTGGGCCCGGAGGATCGCGCGCTCGTCGTCCTGCCGCTGTACTACTGCTACGGGCGGAGCGTGCTGCAGACCCACCTCCACGTCGGCGGATCGATCTTCCTCGACTCGCGCTTCGCGTTTCCGCGGGTCGTCATGGAGTCCCTCGCCGCCGAGGGCTGCACCGGGTTCGCCGGCGTCCCCCTCACGTTCGAGATCCTGCGCCGCCAGGTGGACGTCGGGGCCATGCGGTTCCCCCGGTTGCGCTACGTCACCCAGGCCGGCGGGGCGATGGCGCCCGACACCATCGACTGGGCGCGCCAGGCCTTCGCGCCCGCGCGCCTCTTCGTCATGTACGGCCAGACGGAGGCCACCGCCCGGCTGAGCTACCTCCCGCCAGAGCGAGCCGCCGAGAAGCGCGGCTCGATCGGGATCCCCATCCCTGGCGTGAACCTGGCGGTGGTCGACGAGGAGGGGCGGGAGCTCCCCCCGGACGAGATCGGACACCTGGTCGCGCGGGGCGCGAACGTCACCCCGGGATACCTCGACGATCCCGAGGCGACGGCGTCGATCCTCCGCGACGGGTGGCTGTGGACGGGCGACCTGGCCCGTCGCGACGCGGACGGCTTCCTCTTCCACGAGGGGCGGTCGAAGGAGATCCTCAAGATCGGCGGGCATCGGGTGAGCCCGGCGGCCATCGAGCAGGTCGTTCAGCGGTACCCGGGCGTGGTGGACGCCGCGGTCGTCGGCGAGCCCGACACGCTCCTCGGCGAGACCCCGGTCGCCTACGTGGTCACCGCCCCGGGGCAGGAGCTCGTCGACGCCGATCTGCGGCGACACTGCCGGGATCACCTTCCCCCCTACCAGGTCCCCATCCGTTTCGAGCGTGTGACCGCGCTTCCACGCAACGAGTCGGGTAAGCTCCTGCGGGCCGATCTCGCGGCCCGAAAGGTCCACGCACCATGATCGGAACGCCGCGGCGCGGCCATTTCCGGAGTCATCCTTGTTCGAGAACCTGAAGCGCGATGCCGCCAGATACGGCGAGTGGGGCGGATGGTGGCAGAGCATGGGTTTCTGGGCCGTGGCCACCTACCGAGCCGGCGCATGGGCGAGGGGAATCAAGTTCCCCGGCGTCCGATTCCTGCTCCTGTTCCTCGCCTGGGCGGTGAAGCAGCCGTTCCGGATGATCCTGCACGTGGAGTTGCCGTTCGGTGCCCGCATCGGCCCCGGATTCGCCATCTTCCACCCCTACAACGTGCTCATCGGCGCCCATGTCGAGATCGGGGACGAGTGCACGCTGTACCACGAGGTGACGCTGGGAGGCGCCTCGGGCGACCGTTCGCCCAGGCTCGGCGCACACGTGGTCCTGTTCCCGGGCGCTCGCGTGCTCGGGGGGGTGACCATCGGTGAGCGCTCCGAGATCGGCGCGAACTGCGTGGTCTCGCGGAGCGTCCCCCCGTACTCGATCGTGGTGGCCGCGCTCCCGCGCACTCTTCCGCAATCCCTGGTTCCTCGGTCCCGCCCCGCCCCCTCGGAGGAACCTGGCTGAGGAGCCCCGCGGCTCCTCCCCGGCCAGCCTCCCGCGATGCGCCTCGCCGTCGACATCGGCCTCGTGCTGCTCTCCCTCCCGGTGCTCGTCGCCAGCTGCTATCTGCTGCTGCTGACGCTGCTGTCGGGACGCCGGCCGCCTCCGGTCCCGGTGGCTCCTCGCCTGCGCTTCGACGTGGTCGTCCCGGCGCATGACGAGGAGGTCGGGATCGGGCGAACCGTCCGCAGCCTGCTCTCCATCGACTACCCCGCGCCCCTCAGGCGAGTCGTGGTCGTCGCCGACAACTGCAAGGACGCAACGGCCGATCGGGCGCAGGAGGCAGGCGCAACCGTTCTCGTGCGGACGGACGATCGCCGCCGCGGGAAGGGGTACGCGCTCGATCACGCCTTCTCCTGGAGCCTCCAGGAGGGCTACGCCGATGCCGTGGTCGTGATCGACGCCGACTCCGACGTCGACCCCGGGCTCCTCCGCGCCTTCGCGACCCGTCTAGAGGCGGGAGAGGTCGCCGTCCAGGCGGACAACGCAGTCGGAAACCCGGAAGCCTCCTGGCGAACGTGCCTCCTCGCAATCGCCTTTGTCCTGGTGGACACCGTCCGGATGCTTGGCCGCGAGCGCCTTCGCTGCTCGGCCGGACTGCGGGGAAACGGGATGTGCCTGTCGGCCTCGGTCCTCCGGGAGGTACCGCACCACGCCTTCTCGGTCGTCGAGGACCTCGAATACGGCATCCGGCTCGGGCTCGCGGGCCACCGGGTCGCTTACGCAAACGATGCGCGGGTACGCTCGGAGATGGCAGTCAGCGTCGCCGCGTCGGGTACCCAGCGCCAGCGATGGGAGGGCGGTCGAAGGGCCATGGCGGCGCGGTATGCCCTTCCGTTGATCGCGGAGGGCCTACGGCGGCCCGACCGCGTCCTCCTCGACCTGGGGATGGACCTCGCGGTACCACCGCTTGCCTACCTGGCAGGCGCCACGCTCGGGGGCGCGGCACTCTCCGGCCTCTGGGCCGGACTCCTGGGAGGGTCGCCGGTCGTCGTCTGGCCCTGGGGGATGAGCGTCGCGGCGATCGCCCTCTACGTGCTGCGCGGCTGGCAAGTGTCCGGCACCGGCCTTGCCGGCCTTCGCGCCCTTCTCCACGCCCCGGGCTACCTGGCGTGGAAGGTCGGCCTCCGCCTGCGGGCGCGGAGGAACGGCGAGGCGAAGTGGATACGGACGGAGCGGGAGCGTGGGCCATGACCGAGGCCAGGAGCGCCTCCTTCTCCGGGAAGGTGATGTCGGCTTCTGCCTGGTCGATGGCGGGCTATGGAACCAGCCAGACGATCCGCTTCGTCGGGAACCTCGTCCTCACCCGTCTCATGGCTCCGGAAGTGTTCGGACTGGGATCGATCGTCCTCACGTTCCTCTACGGCCTGCAGATGTTCACCGACATCGGGTCGGGGGCGGCGATCGTCCAGAGTCCCCGCGGCGACGACCCGAAGTTCCTGAACACGGTCTGGACCGTCCAGTGCGCGCGCGGAACCTTCCTCTTCCTGTCGTCGTGCGCGATCGCCGTCCCTGTCGCCCGGTTCTACGACCAGCCCATGCTCGCATGGCTGATCCCCGCAGCCGGAGCGGGAGCGGTGTTCGACGGCTTCGCCGCCACGTCGATCCAGTCGGCCGCGCGCCACCTGCAGGTGCAGTGGACGATCTTCGTCGAGCTCACCACGCAGGTCCTGAACATTCTCACCATCGTCGCCGTTGCCGTGGTCCTGCGCAGGGCCTTCGGGCCGAGCGACCTGCGCCTGGTCTGGGCCATCATCGCCGGGACGCTGGTGAGCAACGTCTCCCGGTTGATCCTCAGCCACGCGGTGGTCCCCGGCATCCGTCACCGCTTCCTGATCGACCCGGATTCGCGGCGGGTCCTCTTCAGCTTCGGACGCTGGGTGTTCGTCAGCACCCTGCTGATGTTCCTCGCCACACAGTCCGACCGGCTGGTCTTCGCGAAGATGATCCCCCTCGACCTGCTCGGCGTGTACGGCATCGCCGCCGCCCTGGGCAGCCTGCCCGCCCAGGCAGTCCAGCGGCTGGCGAGTTCCGTTCTCTTTCCCGCCTACAGCCGCCGGCATGGAGGCGACGATTTCCACCGCGTCTTCTGGAAGGCCCGGCTTCCGGTGATGCTCTCCGGGGCCACGCTGGTCAGCGGTCTCGCCGCTTGCGGCCCCTTCCTGGTCCGCGTCCTCTACGATGCGCGTTACGCCGAAGCCGGCCCCATCCTGCAGTACCTGGCCGCATCCGCGTGGTTCCAGATCCTCGAGGCGACGAACGGGGCCGCACTGCTCGCCGTGGGGCGTGTCCAGTGGATGGCATGGGGCAACGCGGCGCGGCTCGTTGGAATGATCGCGCTCATTCCCCTCGGCTTTCACCTGGGGGGATTCCGGGGCGCTCTCCTCGGACTGGTGGCTTCCGACGTCGCAAAGTACGTCGTCTCCGCCGCTGGCGCCGCGCGCTGCGGCCTTTCGGGCGTCGGCATGGACACCCTCCTCAGCTTCGCGGCGTTGCTCGTGGCGGTCCTGGCATTCCACGTGGGAGGGCTTGCGGCGGTGGGGCGTTTCTACCAGCTTCATGGATTCCTCGCCTCCGGAACGATGGCCGCGCTGATCTGGGCACTGGTCGGCCTCTGGTACTTCCTGAGACGCAGGCGCGGAGGGGGGAATCTGGCGTGAAGATCGCCTACGTCGTCAACGCCTACCCACGAACGAGCCACAGCTTCATCCGCCGGGAGATCCAGGCGCTCGAGGCCGCCGGCACGACCGTGGCACGCTTCAGCTTCCGCCCGCCGGACGGGGAGCTGGCAACTCCTGCCGACCGCGAGGAACTGACCCGCACCCGCGTGGTCCTGGACGTCGGGGCGGGGGGTCTCGTCGCGGCCCTTCTCCGGTCCGCGATCGCCCGTCCTCGGGCCTTCGCCCGCGCCATCGCCCTCTCGTTCCGCATGGGGAGGCGATCCCAGGTCGGCGTGGCCCACCACCTCGCGTACCTGGCGGAGGCGTGCGTCCTCCTCGGATGGTTTCGCGAGGAGGGCGTCGAGCACGTTCACGCCCACTTCGGGACGAACTCCACCGACGTGGCCCTCCTCTGCCACGTGCTCGGGGGGCCGACCTTCAGCTTCACCGCCCACGGTCCGGACGAGTTCGACCGACCGGAGGCGCTCGGCCTGCGGGAGAAGATCCGGGAGGCGGCGTTCGCCGTGGGCGTGAGCAGCTACGGGCGCAGCCAGCTCTGGCGCTGGGCCGACCCGGCGGACTGGGCGAAGATCCACGTCGTCCACTGCGGCCTCGACCGCGGGTTCCTCGACACGCCCCCATCACCGGTCCCGCCAGGCCGCCGCCTCGTCTGCGTGGCGCGCCTGTCCGAGCAGAAGGGGCACCTGCTCTTGCTGGAGGCCGCGGCACGCCTCGCCCGGGAAGGTCTGGATTTCGAGATCGTGCTGGCGGGAGACGGTCCGCTCAGGCCCGCGATCGAGGCGGTCATCCGGAGGGAAGGGCTGGAGCGGTGCATTCGCGTCGCCGGCTGGATGGGCTCGGACGCCGTTCGCGAGCTCCTTGTGTCCTCGCGGGGCCTCGTGCTCCCCAGCTTTGCCGAGGGCCTTCCCGTCACCATCATGGAATCCCTGGCGCTGGGTCGGCCCGTGGTGACGACGTCGATCGCCGGCATCCCGGAACTGGTGGAGCCCGGGAAGACGGGCTGGCTCGTTCCGCCGGGGTCGCCCGATGCGCTCGTGGAGGCCATGCGGGCCATCCTCACCGCGCCCGTCGATGAACTGGAGCGGATGGGGCGGGAGGGAGCAGCCCGCGTGGCCCATCAGCACGACGCTGCTTCGGAGGCGGCTCGCCTGACGGCCCTCTTCCAGAAGGCCGTGCGCGGCGAACCCTAGTCGGCCTGCAGG
>JBAVCR010000622.1:0-10378 GCA_049586815.1 Anaeromyxobacteraceae bacterium | reverse complement strand
CTCGATCTCGGCGGCGTTGTGCGGCTCGGAGGGATCGCCGCCGGGCGCGGCCCGGTTGAGCACCACGCCGGCCACGTCGAGGCCGCGCGCGCGGAGCGCCTCGACGGTGAGCGCGCAGTGGTTCACCGTCCCCAGCCCGGCGCGGGCCACGAGGAGCACCGGGAGCCCGAGCGCCACCGCCAGGTCGGCGTAGGTGTGACTCCGGGTGAGTGGCACGAGCAGGCCGCCCGCCCCCTCCACGACGAGCGCCCGGTGGCGCGCGGCGAGCTCCCGGGCGCAGGCGAGGACGTGGTCGAGCGAGATCTCCACGCCCGCGAGGCGCGCCGCCACCGCGGGCGCGAGCGGCGCGCGGAGGGAGTACGGGCAGACGAGCGCCATGGGGTCGGCGCCGCCGGCGGCCTCGCGGAGCCGGTCGGCGTCGGTGCGCTCCCCGTCCTCCACCCCGGACTGGGCCGGCTTCATGGCGCCCACGTCGAGGCCGCGGGCGCGCCACCCCGCCACGAGGGCCGCCGCCACCTCGGTCTTGCCGACGCCGGTGTCGGTGCCCGTGACGAAGAGGCCGCGCATCCCCTAGAGCCGCGCCACCGCCGCGTCGATCGACTCGCGGGTGATGCGGGCGAGCTCGGCGAGCTCGTCCGCGGTCATGGCGAGCGGGGGCATGAGGACCACCACGTTCCCGAGCGGACGGAGGATGGCGCCGCGCTTGCGGGCCTCCAGCGTCACCTGGTGGCCAGCCCGCAGCTCGAAGGCGTACTCCTCCTTCGTGGCCCGGTCCCGCACCAGCTCGATGCCCACCATGAGGCCGCGGCGCCGGATCTCGCCCACCTGCGGGTGGCCCTCGAGCGGGGCGAGCGCGCGGGCGAGCGCCTCTCCCTTCGCCGGGAGCCCCTCCACGATCCGGCGATCGCGGAAGAGGCGCATGCTCGCCGTGGCCGCGGCGCAGGCGAGCGGGTTGCCCGTGTAGGTGTGGCCGTGGAAGAAGGTCCGGCGCGACTCGAAGGTCCCGAGGAAGGACGCGAAGACGTGCTCGGTGGTGAGCGTCGCCGCGAGCGGGAGGTAGCCGCCGGTGATCCCCTTCGCGACCGTCAGGATGTCGGGGCGCACCCCCTCCTGTTCCACCGCGAACATGGTCCCCGTGCGCCCGAACCCGGTGGCCACCTCGTCGCAGACGAGGAGCGACCCGTGCCGGTCGCAGATCTCCCGCATCCGGCGCAGGTAGCCGGGAGGCTGGGTGATCATCCCGTCGGCGCCCTGCACGAGCGGCTCGAGGACGAGCGCCGCCACCTTGCCGGGATGGGCCTCGAAGACCTTCTCCACCTCGTCGGCGCAGGCCATGGCGCAGGACGGCCAGGCCTTCCCGAGCGGGCAGCGGTAGCAGTAGGGCTGGGGGGCGTGATGGACCGGGAAGAGGAGCGGCTTGAAGATGCGGTGGAAGAGGTCGATGCCGCCCACCGAGACCGAGCCCACCGTGTCGCCGTGGTAGCCGCCCCGGATGGACACGAATTCCTTCCGCTCCGGGTCGCCGCGGAGCTGGAAGTGCTGGAAGGCCATCTTGAGCGCGATCTCGGCGGCGGTGGCCCCGGCGTCGGAGAAGAAGACGCGGGTGAGCCCCTCGGGCGCGATGCGGACGAGCTCCCCGGCGCACTCGATGGAGGCGGTGGAGGCGAGGCCGAGCAGCGTGGTGTGGGCGATGCGACCGAGCTGGTCGACGATGGCCCGGTCGATCTCCGGCACGCGGTGGCCGTGCACGTTGCACCAGAGCGACGACACGCCGTCGAGGTAGCGGTTGCCGAGCGTGTCGACGAGGTACACGCCGTCGCCGGAGTCGATGACGACCGGGTCCTCGCCGAGCCAGTCCTGCATCTGGGTGAAGGGGTGCCAGAGATGGGCGTGGTCGGCGGCGGCGAGCCGCTCGTGGCGGGCCTGCCGGTCCCGGCCGGCGTCGTTCGGGGACATGGGGCGCCCACGCTAGCGCAGGGGCGGGCGGCGGGGAAGGCACGCGCCCCACCCCGCGCTCCCGGACCGGGGCGCCCTACCGTCGCTCGAACACCTCGACCTGCTCGAGGGGGCGCTCCGCCTGCTCGAGGAAGAGGACCAGGCGGCGGCCGTCGGTGAAGTACGGGTCCCCGGTGAGGTTGTGGCGAGGGGCGCTCCGCGGGGCGGCCCCCACGCCGGGAACGTACCCGGCGCGGGACACGTTCCCGCTCATGAGCAGGTCCTGCAGCAGGTAGTCGCGGTCCTCGTCCACGTCCGGATCGATCTTGTGTGTGGTCAGGTACCAGGAGTGGGTGGTGAACCGGACGCCGATGTCGCGACTCACCTGGCCGACCCAGACCGGGCGCCCCTCGAAGGTGAAGGGGGCGAGCCAGAGGCGCAGGTGGTTGCGCCGGTCGATGTCGTTGCGGGGCTTCTGCAGCGCGCCGTCCTGTGGCCGCCCGAAGAGGTGGAGCGGGCTCACCGGCGAGGTCACGTAGCGTGAACCGAGCAGGAAGGCCTTCACGCTCCGCCAGGCCGAGCCCGGGTCGAGCGGCTCGGTGAAGTTCCAGCCGCGCTCGACGAAGGGGAAGACCACCGCCGGGGGCTCGCCCACGAGCACGACGTTCAGCGGGTCGGCGCGCGGTCGCCCGTCGGCGTCGGCAGTGCAGCAGGGCAGCCGGCCCAGCTCGGCCACGAGCCCGTCGAGGTCGAGGTCGCGCACCTCCCTGGCCGGATAGAGGGTGGCGAAGTCGACCCGCTGGAAGTCCCAGCGGCCGCCGGGGACCTCGACGACGAAGCGGTACTCGGAGGTCCCCCGGTCGGTGAGCAGCGGGACGACGACGTGTCGCGCGCCCTGGCTCGCGTGGGTGTGGACGAAGCCCTCGGCGGCGCCGCGCGGCGGGACCTCGAGCGGGATGGCGGTCGCGAGCAGGTGCTCGTCGACGCGCCGGTTCCGCTTCCCGTCGAGGACGCGGTGGAACATGTACGCCACCTCGTAGGGGGCGAAGTACTCCGGGTCGGTCCCGATGGGCAGGTACCAGGCTGGCCGGTCGGTGCGGTTCTCGATGCGGATCCAGACCGGCTGGACGCCGCGCCCGGCGAGGTCGAGCCCCAGGTAGCGGCGGCTCTCCTCCGGCGAGAGCGCCGCCACCGAGACCTGGAAGGCGTCGTCGCCCCCCTTCTCGGCGCGGGCGGCGAGCGCGGAGCGGTCGGCGGGCGCGGGCGCGAAGGGCGCGCAGGCGGCGAGCGCGAGGAGGACGAGGGTCGGTCGGCGGGCGTCGGGCAATCGGCTCTCCCTGCGCGGGGCGGGAACGCGAGGCTAGCGCGGGGCGGGGGCCGACGCTCCGTTCCCGTCCCTTGATCCTGGGAGTCGGCGTTGCACGCCCCAAGAAGGTATTCGCAGCGCGATTCCCGGGAACCCGGAGGGAGCCCCCCGGATTCGGGAGTTGATCGACGCCGACCTCGGCGTGGAGCAGTCGAAATTTAGGCCCGCGACGGCGCTCGGTTGAGGACGTGCCCCCTTCTTGCGCGCGGGGCATTGGGGAGCCATCGACGGCGTTTATCGCCCAAAATTCAAATGCTTGTCACGCACGGGTGTCCCCCGGTGACGGGACGGGGATGAAAGCAGGTCCGCGGGTAAGCCCGGTCACCAGAACTGGACTCCATCCGTCCACGACTGGTCCAGCCCTCCCCGGGTCGCTTCGGTAGGGGGGCGGGAACCGAGGAAGGCCCGGGAGGGCCGGTTGCTGGAGGCACCGTGGATCGATTCGCGAAGGTGAACAGGGCCCGCAGCTTCTCCGTCGTCGCTCTTTCACTCACGGCAAATATCGCCGCGGCGCTGCTCGCCGCCGCGCCCGGACGGGCCGGGGCGCAGCTCACCTGCGCCCGCACCATCACCGCCGACGTCGTCGTCCTCGACCAGCCGATCATGTTCAACCGGCTCGGGTCGCAGAACGTGAACGGCATCACCTACGCGCTGCGGCGCGACGTGGTGGACCGAACGAGCGGCACCACCTGCAACCTGGTCGGCTGCTCGGCGGGCAACGTGACGCTCCGTCCGGACAAGCGCCCCCGCCCGCTCGTGCTCCGCGTCGCCGCCGGCGACTGCCTCGACGTCTCCTTCCAGAACCTGCTCACGGGGACGGCAAACCCGGCCAACGCGCCGCACCCCTACCTGCTCGTCGACGACCAGGTGGCGGGGCGCATGGCGAGCTTCCACGCCCAGGGGCTCGAGCTGCGCGGCTCGATGGCGGACGACGGCTCCTACGTCGGCGCCAACGCGACCTCGGGGCTCGTCGGACCGGGCGGGAGCACCACCTACCGTTACTTCGCTCCCCGGGAGGGGACCTACCTCGTCACCAGCCACGGGGCCGTCTTCGGCTCCGACGGCGCGGCCGGCAACAACTCGAACGGCATGTTCGCCGTCGTGAACGTCGAGCCCCCCGGCGCGAGCTTCTACCGCAGCCAGGTGACGGAGGAGGAGCTGCGCCTCGCCATCGACCCCGGCAACGCCGCCTCCTGCGCCAGCCCCGCCACGCCGGGCTACACCTGCAGCGGCCACCCCATCCTGAACTACGAGGCGGCCTACCCGGCAACCTCCGCCGGCAGCGCCGTTCCCGCCGCCACCACCACGGCCGCCACCGTCGCGGGCGCGACGCTCGTCCCCGTCGCCCAGGATCCGGGCACGCTCACACCTCCCTTCCCCACCACCGGCTTCGTGAAGCTCGTCCCCGCGGCCGGCTCCACGCTCACCGCCGAGGTCCTCGCCGTCTCCGCGGTCGCGGGCGGCTTCCAGCTCACCGGCACCGGGACCGCGAGCATCCCCACCTCCGCCGACGTGGCCGCGGGCGCCCTCTCCGTCCCGGTCGCCACCGATCCGGCCCTGCAGGCGGCTCCCTTCCCGGCCTCGGGCACCCTCACGCTCTCCGCGCCCGGCGCGACGAGCGAGACCGTGGCCTACACCCTCGCTCCCGGCGCGCTCGCCTTCGACCTCGCCACCGCGACGTCGGGCGCATGGCCCGCCGGCGCCTCCGTCACCCTCACCGACGCCACCGGCGCCGCCACCCCGGTCGCCCTCGGGCTCGCCCAGGCGTGGCCCGCCGGCGCCTCCGTGCAGAACGTCGACGCCGCCGGCGCCGCCCTGGCGGTCGCGACCGCGGGAAGCCAGAGCGTGTGGGCCCGCGAGGGCAAGGCCGGCCTCCCGGTGCTCAACATGCTCGACCGGAGCGGCCAGCTGGTCCACTCCGACCTGAACGCCATCGTCACCGGCAGCGCCGGCAAGGCGGACGGGACCTTCCCGCCCTCCACCTACCCGCTCGAGAACCTGGGCTTCACGAACCCCACGCTCCCGAACCGCCTCGAGCCGTTCCGCGAGTACACGGTGGTGTTCCACGACGAGATGGCGGTGGCGAACGCCTTCCCGCTCTGGTTCGCCCGCACCATCAACGGCGCGCAGAACCCGCTCGCCCACACGCTCCACGCGGTCGGCGACGTCTTCCAGATCAACTACGGCTCCGGCGCCATCGGGCCCGAGGTGATCGCGAGCCGCCTCGGCGTCGGCCCCATGCACGACTGCCTCGACTGCGCCTACGAGGAGTTCTTCCTCACCTCCCCCGCCGTGGGCGACCCGGCCATGGTGGTCGACGTGCCGGCCACCACCGGCCTCGAGGCCTGCGCTCCCCCCGGCTTCACGGTCGGTCCGTGCACGGCGCTGGGCCCGAAGGCGCAGCGCGCCTTCTACCCGGACGACCCGTCCAACGTGCACCACAGCTACATCGGGGACCACGTGAAGTTCCGCAACGTGCACACGGGGAAGGAGCACCACATCTTCCACCTGCACAACCACCAGTGGCTCTTCAACCCCAACGACGACAACTCCAACTACCTGGACGCGCAGGGCATCGGCCCGGGCGCCGGCTACACCTACGAGATCAACTTCGGCGGCTCCGGCAACCGCAACAAGAGCGCCGGCGACGCCATCTTCCACTGCCACTTCTACCCGCACTTCGCCCAGGGCATGTGGGAGCTCTGGCGCAACCACGACGTGATGGAGACGGGCACCCCGCTCCAGGTGAGCGCCGGCGGGTTCCACTCCTCGCCCTTCGCCCTCCAGGACGGCACCCCGGCCGCGGTGACCGTGGCCGGCCAGTCGAGCGCCCGCGCCCGGTCGCTGCCCGACGGCGAGATCGCGGTCGGCACGCCCATCCCGGCCATCGTCCCCCTGCCCGGCAAGGCCATGGCGCCGATGCCCGGCCAGGTCGCCATCGTCCCCAAGCTCGCCCCGGACGGGAAGACCGTCCTCGGGAGCGTGGCCCGCGTGCAGCGCGCGCCCGAGACCGATCCCGCCATCCTGGCCGCGGTCGCCGCGGCGCCGAAGGAGTTCGGGGCCGGCTTCCAGCCGCTGCGGAACCCCGGCTTCCCCTTCTGGCTCGCCGGCATCGAGGACACGGTCGGCCAGCGCATGCCCTCCCCCCCGCTCGACATGGCGACCACGGCGGGCGGCTGGGACGGCGGCCTGCCGCGCCACGCGCTCGACGGGTACGCCGCCTCCGGGTGCACCCCGCTGCCGGGCCAGTCGCCCGCCCAGGCCCGCGCCGCCTGCTCCCACAGCGTGGAGTCGCGCCTCGACATGACGAAGGAGGTCCTGAAGGCGAAGGCGGTCTTCTACCCGGAGGAGGGCACCGACCTCGAACGGTCCGCCATGGCCTTCCACGCGGTCCGCACCCATCCGACCTTCGCGCTCGGGCTCGATCGCTCGGTGAAGTCGGCCCAGTTCGTGACCAACGGCTCCGGCCGCCCCACCCCCGGCGCTCCCTTCCACGAGCCGTGCATCGACGACACCGGCAGGCTCTTCACCGGCCTCGGCAACTTCTTCGACGGCCGCGGCGGGACCTCCACCACCGGCAGCTCCCCGTTCAACGCGGCGAACCCGCGCATCTACAAGGGGGCGAACATCCAGTTCGACGCCGTGCTCAACAAGCTCGGCTTCCACTTCCCGCAGGAGCGCATCGGCGTCCTCTGGGAGGACGCGGTCCCGGTCATCACCAAGAAGAAGCCGCCCGAGCCGTTCGTCATGCGGATGAACACCTTCGACTGCGTGATGTACCAGCACACCAACCTGGTGCCGTCGGTGTACGAGCTCGACGACTACCAGATCCGCACCACCACCGACATCATCGGCCAGCACATCCACCTGCCCAAGTGGGACCTCACCACCACCGACGGATCGGCCAACGGCTGGAACTACGAGGACGGCACGTTCTCGCCCGACGCGGTGCGCGAGCGCATCCGCGCCATCAACGCCTTCGGCGACGTGGCGAGCCACCCGAACAACAGCAGCGGCACCGGCGCGGGCAAGCCGCTCGTCGCGCTCGCCCACCCGTTCTTCGGGTCCATCCAGCCGGCCTCCATCTGGGCCTCCGACGGCCAGGCGGCCTGGCTGGGCGCGCGCACCACCCTCGAGCGCTGGTTCTCCGACCCGGTGGTGAACGTGGCCGGCGTGCACCGCGGCCTCGGCACCATCTTCACCCACGACCACTTCGGCCCGTCCACGCACCAGCAGGTGGGGCTCTACGCCACCGTGCTGGTCGAGCCGCCCGGCTCGCAGTGGGCCCACAACGAGACCGGCGTCCAGCTCGGCGACCGCGTCCGCGTCGGCGACGGCGGCCGCAAGGACGGCGGCCCGACCAGCTGGCAGGCCGCCATCCTCACCGGCGACTTCGACGGCGACGGCAAGAACGACAGCTACCGTGAGTTCTACTTCGAGTACACGGACTTCCAGCACGCCTACAAGCCGGGCGTCTACGTCGGCCGCGGCCAGAACGGCGAGCGCGCCGGTGATCCCACCGTGGACTCCTTCCGCCTCGCGGTGAACGCCTCGACGAAGGAGCAGGCCAAGGGCTTCATGGGCAAGCAGGGCGCCTTCCCCGACACCCTCGTCATCGCCGAGGGCTGCTTCGGCGGCGTCCCGCGCCCCTGCCCGGAGGCCATCTCGGCCGACGACCCGGGCTTCTTCGTCGTGAACTACCGCAACGAGCCGGTCGGCTACCGCATCTACAACCCGAAGGGCATCGGCCCCGACGGCCGGGCGGGCGCGCAGACTGCCGGACTCCCCGGCGACCTCTCCTTCGCCTTCGACAGCCGCACCGACCGCGCCATCCCCGAGCTCAACCGGCAGCCGAACGGGAACACGGTCGTGAACGGCACCCGGTTCCCGCCTCCGCTCAACCAGGCCTCCGCGCTCAAGGCGGGCGACCCGTTCACCCCCATGATGCGCGCCTACTTCGGCGACCGCGTCCGCATGCGCATCCAGGCCGGCGGCGACGAGGAGTCGCACACGGTGAGCATCGGCGGCATGAAGTGGCTTCAGGGCGGGTCGGGCTACGGCTTCTCGCCCAACTCGGGCTGGCGCAACGCCCAGCACGCCGGCATCTCCGAGCAGTTCGCCTTCGCCACCCCGGCCCTCCCGGTCCTCGGGTCGGCGCCCACCGCCGACTACCTCTACTCCATCAACACGAGCTTCGACGGCTACTGGAACGGCGCCTGGGGCATCCTGCGCACCTACAACCAGGGCCAGGCCGACCTCTACAAGCTCCCCAACACGACGGTGCCGATCGGCCTCGCGAACACCAAGGCCTACAACGGCATCTGCCCCACGACCGCGCCGAGCCGCACCTACGACATCACCGCCGTACTCGCGAACGACGTGCTCGGGAACGCCGTCGGCGCCACCATCGTGCCGAACGACGCCAGCTTGATGAAGGAGCACGCCGGCGCAGCCCTCGCGGCGAACGGGGGCACGCTCGTCTACAACCCGCGCTCCACCACGGTGGCCGCGCTCTCGAAGCCCGTCGACGGCGGCGGGGTCTTCACCCAGGACGCCCACGTGGGCGGGGTGCTGCACGATCCGACCGCCATCCTCTACGTGCGCACCGCCGACCTCGTCGCCCGGAGCGCCACCGACGCCCGCTGCCTCACGAACGGCAAGCTCACTCCCACGAACTACACCTGCCCGGTCGCGCTGCGGCCGCAGGCCCCGGTGGAGCCCATCGTGCTGCGGGCCGCCGCCGGCGACTGCGTCAAGGTGACGCTGCGCAACAAGCTGCCGGCCACCATGCCCGACCTGCCCACCTGGAAGCACCTGCCCCCGTCCGTCACCCGTGACGGCGGGGCGGTTCCCGCGGCGACCCTCGCCGGCGGCGACCTCTCGACCTTCAACAACAACAACATCCGCCCGTCCTCGCACGTGGGCATCCGGCCGGCGCTCGTCTCCCACAACGTCCGGCAGGACACCGGCGTCGTGGTGGGGACGAACCCCAACGCCAACCTGGCCGCGCCCGGCGGGAGCGTGAACTACAAGTGGTACGCCGGCGACGTGAGCCTCTCGCCCACGTCCGGCAGCTCCTTCAACCTGGTGGCCACGCCGGTCGAGTACGGCGGCACGAACCTGATGCCGTCCGATCCTGTGAAGCACGGCCAGAAGGGGCTCGGCGGCGCGCTCGTCGTCCTTCCGCAGGGCGCCACCTGGACCGAGACCGACTACGTCCCGGACAGCCAGGTCCCCGGCCTTCCCTCCGACTGCAGCAACGTGACGCCGGCCACGGCCGCGGCGAACCCGCGCTGCCGCGAGACCCGCACCTCCGCCACCGTGAACGGCAAGATCCGCGACTTCGTGGCGGTGATCCAGAAGGGCATGAGCCACCGCTACGGCGATGGCGAGCCGGTGGAGCAGATCGCGGCCGAGGGCGCCGTGGCCGAGGACGCGGAGGACTCCGGCGAGATGGCGCTCAACTACCGCTCGGACCCGCTCTGGTTCCGCTACGGCCTCGCTCCCAACACCGCGTTCACCGGCCCAGGCGGATTCCGCGACGTGGCGAACGCCCACCTGGCGTACGCGAACGAGCTCGTGGGCGGTGATCCCGCCGTCCCGGTCTTCCGCGCCCGGGCCGGCACCGAGGCCCGCATCCACCTGCTCGAGCCCACCGGCGCGAACCGCGCCGGCGTGATCACCCTCCACGGCCACGTCTGGCAGCGCACGCCGTACGTCTGCCCGTCGAGCTACCTGGGGATCGCCGGCAACTGCAACCCGACCGGGTTCTACCCGACCGCCTCGGGCACGGCGATCACCGGCGTCGGGACCACCGGCGTGGGCCCGCTCGAGGTGGCGTCGCGCAGCATCGGCGACTACGCTCCGAGCATCTCCATGGGGGCCCAGGACCAGATGCAGCCCGCGACCCATTTCACGCTGCGCCTTCCCAGCGTGGGCGGAACCTTCGCGGTGAAGGGCGACTACCTCCTCCAGGACCGGACCGGCTTCGGCAGCCTCGCCGGCGTCTGGGGCATCCTGCGCGCCACGCCGTGACGACGCGCCTCGCAGCACGGCGTCGCGTCCCGGCGTTCGCGG
>JBAVCR010000621.1:0-14486 GCA_049586815.1 Anaeromyxobacteraceae bacterium | reverse complement strand
GAAAAGGTGCGGTCGACCAGGGGGGTCCAGACATCGCTGACGGACGAATGCAGCGTAGGAACTGCTTTCAAGCGTTGACCGTCATGTTCTTGCGGGGAGCGGGTCTTGCGTCGGGGGTGTTGACGATTCGAGGTTTCGAGTTCGGGGAGGGGCTGACGGCGCTGACGGTTCGGCTGACAGGCTCGCTTGAGAAGGAAGCCCCAGAACCGTCGCCGCCATCAGAAGAGGGCGCTCCGCTGACGACCCGCTTCATCCTAGAAGTACTGGTACCAGACGATGCCAACGACGGGCGAGTGGCTCCGGCTCGGCTGAAGGTAGGTGATCACCGAGCCGTTCAGCTCGATGACCTGGCCCTTCCCGAACCAGTCGACGGCCAGCTGGAGCCCGGCCTGGACCCGGAACTGGGACCACATGTCCTGGGACGTCGACCAGATGAACTCCGCATTCGCGAACGGCGTCAGGGCGACCGTGGCGTCGCGTGAGAGGTCGAACTCGCGCTCCACCTGAAGGCGCGTCCGAAGACGCCAGACGAACGAAGTCGGCTCGTCGAGCTGCCACCGGGCCTCGACGCGGTTGCGCCAGGTGACGAGAACTCGCCCGGGTACGTTGGTGCGGGCGCTCGCCTCGGCCTCGAGCTGGAGGAGGTCGGACCAGCCCGCCGTTCCAGGCCGGGTCGTCGGGTACCAGGAAAGACCGACGCGTACGTCGAGTCGGCGCCGCTTGGTGAGGTCCGGGCTGACGACGTCGCTGACGAAGGGCGCCACCAGCCAGTCGCCGTATAGGCTGATCCCCATCTCGCTGTTCGACTCCGAGGGGATGAACGTGGGCTCGACCTTCGCCACGACCCGGAAGGCCTCACCCAGGCCTTGGATGATCTCGAACTCCGGCTGCAACTGGAGCCCCTGCGAGGGGCCGAAGAAATCCGATGCCTCGGTTCGAGCCCCTGCCATCCATGCAACGGCCGCCGCCGCGACGAACGGCGCGACGGCGAACGATCGGGTCGGCAATTTCCTGGAGATCATCCGTGGCGTCACTGCCGCCCCCCTAGCATCGGCTCCCGGCGGGGTCTATGCACCCTCTGCAAGGGTCGAATACCACCGGGAGTCGACCCCGAAGGGTAGCTTCCGCGAGGAACGAAGGAGGTCGATCCTTCCGGAAAATCGAGCGCCGACATGCAGGCGCATCGGGGGTTCCCATGGGCAAGACGAGATGGCTGCCGCTGTTGGTGCTGGCGCTGGGTGCGGCGTGTGTCACGGAGGGTACGTACCAGAAGGAGGTGAAGAAGTCCGAAGGCCTGGAAAGCCAGAACGAGACCTATGCGAAGCTGAACACCGCGCTGAAGGGCGAGGTCGCGGCCGACCAGGTGCAGATCCAGCAGCTGCAGGACCGTCTCAAGGTGACCATGGTGGATCAGATCCTGTTCGCCGAGGGAGGCTGGGAAATCGGGCGAAAGGGCGAGGAGACTCTCGAGAAGATCGTCCCGACGCTGAAGACGCTGAAGGGCCAGCGCATCGAGGTTGAAGGCTTCACCGACGACGTTCCCATCGGGCCCGAGTTGAAGAAGCGCTTCCCGTCGAACTGGGAGCTGTCCACCGCGCGGGCCACGGACGTGGTCCGCTTCCTGGTCGCAAAGGGTGTCGATCCCGCGATGCTCTCCGCAGCCGGCTTTGGGGATACCCGACCGGTCGCGTCGAACGGCACCGCCGCGGGGCGAGCCAAGAACCGCCGCATCGAGATCGTGCTGAGGTCGGCCAGCAACTGATCGGAGCCACGCCCCGCTTCCTCGGCGCCCTGTCGGCCTGGACGGCCGGATGGCCTCTCTGCTGGCTGTTCGGCGCCGAGGAGGACGGGGATGCGGCGGCCGGCTAGAAGTGGAACTCGGGCGAGGCGACGAGCTGGAGGCCGCCGATCCAGTACCCGTTGTAGCCGCCGCCCTCGAGGACCAGGTCGAGGCCGATGCCGAGCCGGTTGGAGTTGAGGAAGGAGGCACCGCCGCCAATGCGGAAGGCCCCGCCGAGCTCGGAGTTGGGGCCGATGTACATTCCGCCGCCGACGCGGAACCGGCCCACCGTGTCCTGCGACGGGGGCCCGAACTTGGCCACGTAGTCGATGGTGGGCTCCCAGACGGTCACGCTCTTCGACACGCTCTGGGACAGGTTGCCCGAGTAGAGCGTGCCCGTGGCGGTCCCGAGAAAGACGTTGAAGCCGACGCTGATGTTGTTCATCCCGGCCAGGTTGAAGTCGACCTGGGGCCCGACGGTGAACGGGATGTAGCTCACGAAGCTTCCGGAGCCGCAGGTGTATGTGGGGTAATAGCCGCCCCAGTAGTTGCAGTTGTAGTAGCCGGAATTGAAGAAGCTCACGCCCAGGTTGACGCGGGCGACGTTGTTCCAGAGCTGGAGTTGCTGCACGGGCTGCGGCTGCTGCCCAGGCTGCGTGAAGGTGTACTGAGCGGCGGCGGGCATGGTGACGGCGAGCATCGACGAGAGCACTGCCGCCCGGATCGTGTGGCGCATCGTGGGTCCTCCTCAAGAACGGGGCGTGATGCCCCGAGCGCGGTGGGCGATTCCTCTCCCGAAAGTGATGCGACGGCAAGCGGGAAGTGGAGGCAAAGCTACCGACGGTGAACTTCATCCACGATTGCAGGAAATGCATAGACGCGCGTGGCCCTGGCGTCACGGGTTCTCTTCAGGGTCTCACGCGGTCCTTCCCCGAACATGCGCCGGTAGTCACCCGAGAACCGTCCGAGCTGGAAGAAGCCCCACTTCATGGCAACCGAGGTGACGGTCGTCCCCGCGGTCGCACGGAGGAGTTCGTGCCGTACGGCGTCGAGGCGCAGGGCGATTTGGTAGGCCTTCGGCGTCGTGTTGAAGATCGCCTTGAAGCTGGCGTGGAGCGAGCGGGGAGTGGCGCGTACGGCGCGGCAGATCTCGGGAAGTTGCGGTGCCTCGGTCAAGGTGTCGCGAAGGTGAGCTTCCGCACGCAGGGCGAGTTCCCGCCAGGGTCTCGCCGGCTCGGGGCCATCCACCATCTCCGAAGCGTCGAGGATGGAGCCCAGCACTTCGTCCTCCATCTGCCCGGACACGGCAGGATCCCGAAGAAGGTCGGGGTGGCGCACGGCCGTCGCGACCCAGCGGATCCAGGTCCGGGCGACGTCCGTGGAGCCACCAGGGCGGCGCTCCCGGAGAACGGGGCCCGATCGATCGACCGGCAGTCCGTGACCCCATCGGGAGCGGGCCGCGCGATCGAGGAGATCGCTCTGGACGGCGAGGGCGAGCATCCGGTGTGGTGCCGAGCCCAAGACCGCGTACTCGCTGCCGCTAGGCACGTAACCGAAGCGGTCAGGACGCCAAAGTTGACCTTGCAGCTGAAGGAACGGGCCGGCCAGCGTGATCCCCAGAAGGCTCATGCCCGGCACGGGAGCCCCGTCGATCCGGCAGCCGGGGCTCTTCGCCGCATAGGCCAGTTGCATGCGTCCCGTGGTCGCGAGGGCCAGGCGGATGCGCGCCCGGCCCCTGCTGACCTGGGAGTGGCGTTCGCTCCACGACGGGCTCACCGCAAGCATGGCGTCGAAATCGTCCAGGTCGATTCGCCCGGCCATCGGAGGGGCGGGCGGTCGAGTGGCTGGCGCGGGTGGCGTCATCGGCGGATTGTAAGGAAATTCTTGACCGGCGTCATTGTGAGGCGATTCCCATCCCATTGGGGGTGCAAACGGACCTTCCGGTCCCCGGGGGTATCGGGATCTGCATAGACCCAGCCGTGACTTCCGCCTACGGAGTGCACATGGCCATGCGTCACCTCGGCCAGAACCGGAGAAGAACATGCACGCACCCAGGGTTATCGTCGTCGCCGCCATCGCGCTTCAGGCCTTCGCTGCGTCGGCGCAGGCGAACATCGGAGAGAATGCCGCCAAGACCGTCCAGATCGTCCAGTCGAGGGCGGCGAACGCCACTCTCCTCAAGCAGTACACGTGGAACGAACGAATCGACTTCCTCGTGAACGGGCAGGAGAAGGACCTCCGCCTCGACCTCGTCAACATCGGGCTGGACGGCAAGCTCCAGCGGACGATCATGAACGATCAGAGCGCGCCGCTTCCCAGGGGCTTCATTCGCCGCGCCATCGCCGAGGGCAAGAAGAAGGACCTCCAGCAGTACATCCAGGGGCTGGGCGAACTACTCCACAAGTACACGCTCCCCACCCCCGGCGCGGTGCTGAACTTCCTGGATACTGCGACGACGGTGCCGTCTGGCCCTGGCCAACTCATGGTCACCGGCCAGAACGTGGTGCAGCCCGGTGACTCGCTCACGATCTACCTCGACGCCGCCACGAAGAAGACGCAGCGGGTGACCGTCAGCACCACGTTCCAGGGCAATCCGGTCAGCCTCACCGCGACCTTCGCGACGCTTGCGAGCGGGCTCAACTATCCGGCCTACGCAGAGGTGGTGGTCCCGGCCAAGGGCTACGACGTGAAGGTCCAGAACTTCAACTACCAGCAGAATGGGATGTAGCACGCGCTCCGGTCCGGTAGATTGACACCTCGTCCCGCCTTCATCGTTGCCGTCACCTGGCTGGCCCTCCTCGCTGGCGGGCCGGCCATTGCCCTCGCCCAGGAAACCGAAGCCGCCCCGGCATCCTCGGTGGTCGGCGTTCCGCCCAAGGGGGACAAGCTCCCCCGGAATGCGCCGCATCCGGAGCCTCTGGCCGCGGAGCCGTGCACGGAGAGCCGGGAGTGCGCGCTCCGCCTGGGGTACGGAAACGTCTGCGACCAGAACCGCTGCGAGCCGTACTTCGACCGGCGCGACATCGTGGATGTCTTCAGGAAGACGCCAAAGCCGAAGGCGGAGCCCGATCCCTTCGTGCTCTACCCTTCCATCATCCCCGCCATCGGCTACAACCCGGCGCTCGGCTTCCTCATCGGGCTCGTGTCGAAGGCCGGCATTCTCCTCGGCGACCCCGGGGACACCACGATGTCGAGCGCCTCGCTGCTCGTCCTCCTGACGACGAACAAGCAGCTCGTGCTCCAGCTCGGGAGCACCATCCTCACCGCGCACGACGACTGGCAGCTGATCGGCGACTGGCGCTTCCTGCTCTACAATCAGGAGACCTACGGCCTCTCCACGGGGACGCCGCTTACGGCGACCAGCTTCTCCATCTCCGGATGGGGTACCACCACGCCCATCGACGGCGGCCAGCCCATGAATTTCAACCTCCTGCGCTTTCACCAGGTGGGGCTCCGAAGGGTGTGGGGCGATCTCTACGTCGGTGCCGGCATCCGCGTCGACCGGTACTACGGGATCGTGGACGAGTCGCTCGACCTGACGGCGCCGTCCCCGGTCGTCACGAGCCACTACGCCTACAGCACGTACTACGGGTTCAACCCGAGCGAGTACACGCTGTCCGGCGTCACGCTGAACGCCGTTTATGACAGCCGGGACTCGACCATCAACGCCTACCGGGGCATCTACACGCAGCTCGCCTTCGGCGGGTTCCCCACCTGGCTCGGGAGCAGCCAGGGGAGCACCATGGTGGGCGTCGACTTCCGGGCGTACCTGGGACTTTCCGACGCGGTGCCCCGGAACGTGCTCGCCTTCTGGGTGCTCGCGAGTGGCGTCACGAGCGGCGTCCAGCCGTACCTCACTCTTCCGTCGATCGGTTGGGACGCGGCGGGGACGACCGGTCGCGGGTACGTCCAGGGGCGCTTCCGCGGCCCCGCGGAGGTCTACGCCGAGGTGGAATGGCGGTTCCGGATCACCGACAACGGGCTGTTCGGCGGCGCCGTCTTCGCGAACGCGGCGACCTTCACCCGCCCTGCCTTCAGCTCCGGGACCTACACCGAGTCTGCCGTGAACCTCTTCCAGTACGTGAAGCCAGCGGCCGGGTTCGGGGCCCGGATCATGATGAGCAAGGAGTCGCGCACGAACCTCCGCGTGGACTTCGCGTGGGGCGTGGACTCCTTCGCGGTCTACCTGGGCGCGGGCGAGGTCTTCTGAAAGAGAGGCGGGGAATGGCAGGCGCGGCAGGGATTCCCGTTTCGATGGCGGCAGCGATTCTCCTCGCCGCTGGATCGGCGCTGGCCCAGGCTCCTGGCAACGAGATCGCGCCCCCGGCCTCCACCGTCACGCCCGACCCTTGGCCCAAGTCGGCGACGAGCAACGGTGCCACCTTCACGATCTACCAGCCGCAACCCGACAGCTGGGACGACTACACGTACAAGGCCCACGCGGTCGTGCAGGTCCTTCCACCCGGGTCGAGGGACCCGCACTTCGGCGTCGTCGAGATCACGGCCTACACCATCGTCGATCGGCCGAACCGGGTCGTCTACATCGAGGGCATCACGATCACCAAGGCGACCTTCCCGTCGGCGCCGACGAGCGCCCCGGCCTGGCAGGCGGAGATCCAGTCCATCGCATCGGCCGGCCCGTCCACGATGTCGCTGGGGAGGCTCGAGCAGGCACTCGCGATCGAGGGGGCGGAGCGCAAGTCCAGGATGGTGCAGGTCGAGAACGCGCCGCCGCGCATCGTCTTCACGCAACGGGACGCTGCGCTCGTCCTCGTCCACGGCGACCCGATCTGGGTCCCGGTCCAGGGGACCAAGCTGGAACGGGCGGTGAATACCCGTGCGCTGCTCCTGAAGGAGGCGTCTGGCAGGCTCTTCGTGCATCTCCTCGACGGGTTCGTCTCCGCGATGGACCTCGCCGGCCCGTGGGCGTTGGCCACCAAGCTGCCGTCGGGCGCCGCCGAGGCAGCGAGGTCGCTCGCGAAGAAGGGGCTCGTGGATCTCATGGAGGGCTCCCCCGACGAGAAGACCCACGCGAAGCCAACCCTCTCCGCCGGCGTGCCAGTGGTGGTGGTGGCGACGACCCCCACCGAGGTCATCACCTCGAACGGCCCGATGGACTGGATGCCCATCGAGAGAACCCAGCTCATCTACGTGCAGAACACCACCGGCAACGTCTTCATGGATCTCGTGGGTCAGCGCTACTACGTGCTCGTCACCGGGCGGTGGTTCCGCTCGGCGGCCCTGCCGGGTCCATGGAGTCACGTGCCGGGGAGGGACCTGCCCGTGGACTTCGCCGCCATCCCCGACACGAGCCCGAAGGAGAACGTGAAGGCATCGGTTCCCGGGACCGCGCAGGCCCAGGAGGCGGCGATCGAAGCTGGGATCCCGCACATGGCCACTGTCTACACTGCAAAGGTGTCCTTCAAGCCGATCGTGAATGGCGCCGCGGAGCTGAGGCCCGTTCCCGAAACGTCGCTCCTGTATGTCTTCAACTCGCCGCAGCCGATCATCATGGTCTCGGCGACCGAGTGGTATGCGGTGCAGGCAGGCGTCTGGTTCGTGGCGCCCGCATTGCAGGGCCCATGGACCGTGGCCACGTCGGTCCCGGCGGCGATCTACTCCATTCCGCCCAGTTCCCCGCTCTACTACGTCACCTACGTGCAGATCTATGCCGAGTCCCTGGGCGTGGTCGTGGTCGGCTACACGCCCGGCTACACCGGCGTCGTGATCCTGCCCGACGGAACCATCGTGTACGGGACGGGATACGTCTATCCGGCCTACGTGACCGCGACGGTCTGGTACCCACCGCCCGTAACCTACGGCTACGCGGCCAATCCCACGTACACGCCCTGGACCGGGTTCGCGATGGGCTTCGCCATCGGCTGGTCGGCGGCTCACTGGTGCTACGCCCCGACGCCCTACTGGGGAGCCATGCCCTACTACTACCATCCGCCCGTGCCGTACGGCGGGGCCTACTACGGCACCGCGTACCACGGGACGGCGTACGGCGCGTACGGTGGTGCGGCCACCTGGGGCCCAGGAGGCTGGGCGGCGACGAGCGGCAACATGTACAGCCATTACGGCTCGACCTCGACCGTGTCGCGGAACTCGGCAGGCTACAACGCGTACACAGGCACGGCCTGGTCGAGCAAGGTCGGGACCTCGTACAACTCCACGACGGGACGCATGTCGGCGGGGCAGTCGGCGTCCGCGTCCAACGCCTACACGGGCGGCTACGCCTCCGGAAACCGGGGCGCCACCTACAACCCCAGCACGGGAGTGAGCGCCTCGGGTGGCAAGGCCACGGTGGGAAACGCGTACACCGGGCAGCAGGCCACAGTCGGGCACGCCACGGTCACCGGGCCCGGCGGCCAGTCCACGCACGTGGCCGAGGTGAACAACCAGTACTACGCGGGTCACGACGGGAACACCTACAGCTACAACTCCTCGACGGGGCAGTCGCAGAAGTACAACTCGAGCACCAGCTCCTGGGACTCCGCATCCAAGCAGGAGAGCGCGAACGGGGCCAACGTGTCCCAGTCGCGTTCCTCCGGTGACTCTCGCTCCGCATCCTCGTCCTGGGGAGGTGACTGGGGTGGCAGTTCGAGCCACAGCGGGGGTGGTGGCGGTGGTGGCCAAGGCTGGGGCGGAGGAGGATGGGGTGGGGGCGGGGGCAGCAGCAGCAGGAGTGGAGGCGGAGGGGGAGGCGGAGGCGGCAGCTGGGGTGGGTTCCACGGTGGAGGGCGACGATGACGCACGGCAGGAGGATTGACATGCAGATCAGAAACGTCCGGCTTGGCTTGTTCTTCCTTTCCCTGGGGATCGCTGTCCCAGTCCTGGCGCAGCAGGCCGCCCCCCTGGGCTCCCCGACGGCAACGACGACGCTCGATGGCAAGCAGATGCCGCCGCCCGATCCGAAGTTCGGTGGCGTGATCAAGGAGAAGGCCTCGGAATCGAAGCCGTGGTGGCCGCCGCGCGTCGTGCCGCCGAAGGGCGCGCCCAACGTGCTCCTCATCATGACCGACGACAGCGGATTCGGTGCTCCAGGCACATTCGGCGGCGTCGTCCCTACACCGGCGATGGATCGAATCGCAAGGAATGGGTTGCGGTACACGAACTTCCACTCCACCTCGCTCTGCTCCCCGTCACGCGCGGCGCTCATCACCGGGCGCAACCACCACGTGGCCGGCTTCGGGGTGGTGGGTGAGATCGCCACGGGATTCCCGGGCTACGACTCGATCATCCGGAAGGAGAACGCCACCATCGGCGCCATCCTGAAGGACAACGGGTACGCGACGTCGTGGTTCGGCAAGGATCACAACACGCCGTTCTACCAGTCCACCCAGGCCGGGCCGTTCGACCAGTGGCCGAACGGAATGGGCTTCGAGTACTTCTACGGATTCGTCGGCGGCGACGCGAGCCAGTGGCAGCCGAACCTGTACCGCAACACCACGGCCATCTATCCCTTCGAAGGCAAGCCGGGCTGGAACCTCACGACGGCCATGGCCGACGAGGCGATCCAGTACATGAAGGAGATCAAGGCGGTCGCGCCCGAAAAGCCCTTCCTCGTCTACTACGTGCCGGGAGGAACGCACGCGCCGCACCACCCGACGCCGGAATGGATCGACAAGGTGAGCGCCATGCACCTGTTCGACGGTGGCTGGAACAAGCTGCGCGAGACCATCTTCGCGAACCAGAAGCGCCTCGGCATCATGCCCGAGAACGCCAAGCTGACGCCTTGGCCGAAGGAACTGCCGGAGTGGGACTCGCTCGGCTGGCTGGAGAAGAAGCTCTTCATCAAGCAGGCCGACGTCTACGGGGCCTACCTCGCCTACACGGACAACGAGATCGGCCGCGTCATCCAGGCCGTCGAGGACATGGGCGAGCTCGACAACACGCTCATCATCTACATCGCCGGTGACAACGGCGCGAGCGCGGAAGGCATGCTGAACGGCACGCCGAACGAGTTCACCACCTTCAACGGCGTTCCGGTGCCCGTCGACGCCCAGCTCCTCTGGTACGAGTTCTGGGGGTCCGACCGGACCTTCCCGCACTTCGCGGCGCCGTGGGCATGGGCGCTCGATACGCCGTTCAAGTGGATGAAGCAGGTGGCGTCGCACTACGGCGGGACGGCCCAGGGCGTGGCCATGTCGTGGCCCGGCCACATCAACGACCCGGGTGGCATCCGCCGGCAGTTCCACCACCTCATCGACATCGTCCCGACCATCCTCGACGCTACGCGCATCCCGGCGCCGGAGGCGGTCAATGGGATCAAGCAGCGTCCCATGGACGGGGTGAGCATGGCGTACACGTGGAACAAGGCGAACGCCGACGCCCCCTCCCGCCGCACCACGCAGTACTTCGAGATGCTCGGAAACCGCGCCATCTACCACGACGGCTGGGTGGCGGCGACGAGCCCGGCGACGCTCCCGTGGGAGCTCTCCAGCGCCAAGGCGCCCGACGTCATCACCGGGTACAAGTGGGAACTCTACAACGTGGCGCAGGACCCCACGGAGTCGAACGACCTCGCGGCGCAGATGCCGGACAAGTTGAAGCAGATGCAGGACCTCTTCTACGCCGAGGCCAGGAAGCACGACGTGCTTCCGCTCGACAACACGACGCTGGCGCGCTGGAACGGGCCGAAGCCGAGCCTCACGGCGGGACGGACGGTCTTCAACTACTCAGGACCAGGTTCCGGCATCCCAAACAGCGGCGCTCCGAGCATCCTGAACCGGTCGTACACCATCACCGCTGAGGTCACGATCCCCGAGGGTGGCGCGGAAGGCATGATCGTCACCGACGGCGGGCGCTTCGGTGGCTACGGGCTCTTCCTGAGCAAGGGCGAGTTGGGGTTCGGCCGTGGCAAGCCGGTCTTCCTCTACAACCTGCTCGATCTCAAGCGCACGGCGTGGGAGGGCCCCGAACTCGCCGCTGGCAAGCACACCATCGTCTTCGACTTCAAGTCCGACGGGCCGGGCCTGGGCAAGGGAGGGACCGGCGTGCTCCGCGTCGACGGCCAGGAAGTGGCCAGGAACTCCATGGAGCACACCACCCCGATCACCTTCCCGGAGGACGAAACCTTCGACGTCGGCCAGGACACCCGCACCGGCGTCGCGATGATCGAGTATCGCTACGACGTGCCATTCAAGTTTACCGGGACGATCAATAAGCTGACGTTCAATCTCGGGCTCCAGCAGTTGACGGCACAGGAACGTGCCCAGATGCAGGAGACGGTCGCCAAGGCGCGCGACTAGCGGAAAATGAGAAAGGTCCTCGCACTCGCGGCCGCTGGGGAGACCGCGACCGGGTTGGCGCTTCTGGTCGTGCCCTCGCTCGTCGGGCGTTTGCTGCTGGGCGAGGATCTGACCGGCGTCGCCATCCCGGTCGCGCGCGTGGCTGGCATCGCCCTCGTCGGGCTAGGAGTCGCCTGCTGGCCGGGCCCGCCGATCATGGGCATGTCGATCTACAGCGTGGTCGTCGCGCTGTACCTCGCCTATCTAGGATTCGCGGGTGGCTTCGGCGGAATGCTTCTGTGGCCGGCGGTCTTGGTGCACGTCGCGCTCTCGCTCCTGCTGGCCCTTGCGCAGTGGAGACGGAACAGAAGGGAGTCGCCATGAGACCACCACCGAGGGTGATCCGCGCCCTCTGCGCCCTTTCCAGCCTGCTCGCGCTCGCGAATTGCGCCACGACCCAGGAGACGGTCCAGGATTGCAAGAGGTCCGCATACTCCTATTGCGACAAGGTGGTGGGAGCGAGGGATGCTGGATCAGGGGGCCCGAGCGGGGTCGATGCGGCGGCGCGGAGCGCCGCGTATCAGCAGTGCCTGGACACCCAGCTTGATGCCTGCCGGGCTGAGTAGGGGCGGGGGCCCGTCGCCTTGAAGTCAATGCAATCGACGCCAAAGACGGGCAGTAGGGTCACGGGAGACCATGGCCGACCGCAATGTCTCGACGATGAGTGATTTGCTCCGCACCAGGCTGGCGAGCGGGCTGCTCCTGGTTGCGTTCGGGCTCGAGGCCTTCCTGGTCTCACCCTGCATCGGGATGGGGTTGTTGCCGCTCTGGGTCGGGGCGCTCAGCGCCTCCGTGACACTCCTGGCCGCGGCCATTGCCGTGCGCGCTCATCGACGAGCGCGCGGGCTGGTCCTCGCGATCCTCCTCTTCGCCCTGGCTGCCCACTGGGGCCACCTCCTGGGGGGATCCCAGAGGACCCAATTCCTCCTCGCATTGGCGACGGCCATCTCCTGCGCCACCTTCGCCGCCCTCTTCCTCATCGAGGTGTTCTCCGAGGGCAGGGTTGGCAGCCGCCTTCTTGCGGTGCTCTCCGCCTACCTCTTCATGGGAGCGGCATGGGGAGGCGTCTACCACATTGCTGAACTGCTCTGGCCCGGCGCGTTCACTCTGCCGGCCGGCGCTCACCCGGGGTCGGAGTTCCTCTACTACAGCTTTGCCACCATCACGTCCGTCGGCTCGGACGACATCATTCCCGTGAACCCACTGGTCCGGAGCCTCACTGTGCTGGAAGCCATGACTGGCCAGCTCTACCTGGTTCTGGTGGTCTCCCGCTTCGTGGCGGAGCGCGGGGGCAGAGACAGGACCCGGGCGGTCTGATAGGTGCCACCCTCCAGCACGTTGACCGTAGACCCCCGCGCCGGGGAGAACGACGTCTCGAAACATCGGGGGATGCCAAAGTGAATCGCCGCCTGATCGTCGCCTTGCTCGCTGCCGCGAGCTTCCACGTGCTCGCCCCTGACGCTGCCGCGCAGGACAAGGGAGCCATGGGCAAGCAAACCCCTGGCGCCGGCGCGAGTCTGGTGGTGTTCAACCGCCCCGTCATCACCTTCCGGGTTCCTCTTCTCGACGTGGCACCAGTCGACCGTGTGTCGCGTGCCACCGACCGCATTGCGGATCTCCTCGCCCGGCCCGGGAAGCACGACGTGACGGTCAAGGCGAGCCCGTTGGGGTACACGGTGATGATCGACGGCTCGATGGCGTTCATGGTCGCGCCCGGAGACGCCGACCCGATGAAGGAGGAGGTGCCCGAAGCCGTTGCGGAGAGATCCTCCCGCGCCCTCGCGCACGTCGTGGCCGAGACACGGGAGAGCAGGGACACGAAGGCCCTCGTCCGGGCCATCCTGATGGCCGTTCTCGCCACCGCTGCATTCGTCGCGTCCATGTGGATCCTGGTCCGCCTCCGGCGCTCGGCCCACCGGAGACTGGAGTCCGTCGTCACCTTCCAGGCGAGGAGGGTCCGCGTGGGCGAGACCGAACTCCTGGCCGGTGACCGCATCGCTGTGCTCGCCCGGAGAACCGTCGACGTCCTGGTCGGGGTGTTCGTCCTGATCGTCGCTTACCACTGGCTCGGATTCGTCCTGGAACGGTTCCCCTACACCCGTCCGTGGGGCGAGCAGCTCGTCGTCTTCCTTTGGGGTTCCGTCGGCACGGCCGGGCGGGCGATTGCCGGTGCGATTCCGGGCCTCCTGTTCGCTGCGATCATCTTCGTCGGCGCCAGGGTCCTGGTGAACCTGCTGCGGACCGTCTTCGACCGGGTGGAACAAGGGAACCTCACCCTCGGCTGGCTCGACGCCGACACGGCACGCCCCACGCGCCGCATCACCAGCGCCATGATCTGGCTCTTCGCGCTTGCCCTCGCCTATCCGTACCTGCCGGGGTCCGACACCGATGCGTTCAAGGGGATCTCCATCCTGGCAGGCCTGATGCTCTCGCTCGGCGCGTCCAGCGTGGTGGGCCAAGGAGCCAACGGGCTCATCCTCATGTACTCCCGGGCATTCAAGAGGGGGGACTACGTCCGAATCGGGGAGCGCGAGGGCACCGTCATCGAAGCTGGGCTGTTCGTGACGCGGGTGCGGACCCCGGCGGGCAAGGAACTCACGCTCTCCAACTCCTACGTCGTCGGGTCGGTGACGGAGAACTTCTCTCGTGGCCTGCCGGGGCCGGGCGTCCTCGTCGAGACCGGCGTGACGATCGGGTATGACACGCCGTGGCGCCAGGTGGAGGCGATGCTGCTCGAGGCTGCCCGGCGGACGGAACTCGTAGCCGAGGAGCCCCGCCCGAGCGTCGACAAGACCGAGCTGTCCGACTTCTACGTCGAGTACCGGCTCGTCGCTCGCGCGCTGCCGAACGGCGAGGTTCCTCGGCGCCGGATCCTTTCCAATCTGCACGCAAACGTCCTCGACCTGTTCAACGAACATGGCGTGCAGATCATGTCGCCCCACTACGAGCGCGACCCGAACCAGCTCAAGGTGGTCGCCAGGAAGGACTGGCACGCCGAGCCCGCACCGAAGTTGAAGTCGGAGAGCTAGAGGGGGTTCGGCCATCCGGGCCGACGTCCCGCGGCAACACCCTGGGCGACGGCGAGAGCGCGCATCGCGTCGACCTGATCCGAGCGAGCCCCCTGCGCGGCGGCCCTCCCGGCCAGTGCCTCGCCGGCCGCCAGGAACAGCTCCTCCGTCAGACCGGGCAGCACTGGCTGCGCCCAAGCCGCCTGGCCATTTCGTGGCCAATCTCTTCTCAAACCCGCGCTCTCGAGTCGATCACCCCCTTTCACGCGGGCGGCGCTTCCTGATAGCGCTGATCATTCGGGTTGAGCCGGGAAGCCGCAGTGGGCGAACCAGGCTGCGTGTTCCGGGCCATTCCGATCACCGATTCCGGGGCAAGCCGATCACCCATTCCGGCGGAAGGCGATC
>JBAVCR010000620.1:0-26079 GCA_049586815.1 Anaeromyxobacteraceae bacterium | reverse complement strand
CTCGGGGCGCGCCCGCGGCGTCCTCTACCGGGCCGGCGGCGCGCTGGTGGCGCTGCTCGGCGTCCTCTTCGTGCTGCGGGGCCTGCGCATCCATGTCCCTTCGCTGTGACCACTGCCTGCTCGAGTTCCCGGAGCGGGAGGCCATTCGCGAGGACGACGGCGGCCTGGCGCGGGTCTTCTGCTGCACCGGCTGCCAGGGCATCCACCGGCTCATCCGCGAGGAGGGGCTCGGCGCCTTCTACGACGGCAGGCGCTGGGAGGAGCCCGGTCTCGCCGCCCGGCCGGAGGAGCCCCAGGAGGTCGAGGCCTTCCGCGCCGCCGTCCGCGAGGCGAAGGACGGCCTCTCCGAGGTCGACCTCTACGTCGAGGGGATCCGCTGCGCCTCCTGCGTCTGGCTGAACGAGCGGCTGCTCTCGCGGACGCCCGGCGTGACCTTCGCGCGGGTGAACTACGCGACCCACCGGGCCCGCATCCGCTTCGACCCGGCCCGCACCGGGCTCCCGGCCGTGCTGGGGCGCATCCGCGCGGCCGGGTACCTCCCCAAGCCGTGGGGCGAGACCGAGGGGCAGGCCGCCCAGCGCCGCGAGACCCGCGACCTGCTGGTGCGCCTCGGCACCGCCGGCTTCCTCTCGTCCCAGCTCATGGTCATCACCATCGCGCTCTACGCCGGGTACTTCCAGGGCATCGACCCGGGGACGCGCCGCCTGCTCGAGTGGGTGGGGCTCGGGCTCACGCTGCCGGTGTACTTCTACTCCGGCGCCCCGTTCCTCCGGAACACCGTGTCGAGCCTGCGGCACGGGCGGTTCAACATGGACGCGCTCATCGCGCTCGGCGCGGGTGCGGCGCTCGCCTACAGCGCCTGGCAGATGGTCGCGGGCGGCGAGGTCTACCTCGACACGGCGGCCATGATCGTGACGCTCGTCCTCGTCGGGCGCTACGTCGAGGCCGCGGCGAAGGGGAGGGCATCGGAGGCGGTGGCGCGCCTCGCCGCGCTCCAGCCGCGCGAGGCCCGCCGGGTCGAGGCGGTCGAGGGCGGGGGCACGGAGGTCCGGAAGGTCCCTGTGGCCGAGCTCCGGGCCGGAGATCTCGTCGAGGTCGTTCCAGGGGAGCGGGTGCCCGCCGACGGGCGGGTGCGCGAGGGTCGGAGCGAGGTGGACGAGTCGCTCGTCACCGGCGAGTCGGCTCCGGTGGCGAAGGAGCCCGGCTCGCCGGCCATCGGCGGCACGGTGAACCTGCACGGCTCGTTCGTGCTGGAGGTGACCCGGACCGGCGCCGCCACCGTGCTCGCCGGCATCGTCCGCGCGGTCGAGGAGGCGCAGGCGTCCCGCCCCCGCATCCAGGCCGTGGCCGATCGCCTGGTCGGGGTCTTCGTCCCGGCCATCCTCGTCATCGCCGTGCTGGCGGTGGCCTTTCACCTGTGGCGCGGCGCGCCCCCGGCGGAGGCGCTCATGATCGGGGTCTCGGTCCTGGTCATCGCCTGCCCCTGCGCGCTCGGCCTCGCCACGCCGCTCGCCGTGCTCCTCGCCACCGGCGTGGCCACGGCGCGCGGCATCCTGGTGAAAGGGGGCGACGCCTACGAGCGGGCCGCCGGCGCCGACCGGGTTCTCCTCGACAAGACCGGCACGGTGACCCGGGGGCGCCCCGAGCTCCGCGAGGTGGTGCCGCTCGCGCCGGGCGTCGATCCCGACGATGCGCTGCGGCTCGCCGCGGCCGTGGAGCGCCGGTCGGAGCACAGCCTGGGCCGGGCCATCGTCCAGGCGGCGCGCGGCCTGCCTCCCGGGGTCGATCCGGAGGCGGACGGCTTCACCGCGGTTCCCGGACGCGGGGTCGAGGGGCGGGTGGCAGGCGAGCGCGTCCGGATCGGGACCCGAGACTTCGCCGCCGAGGGAGGGGCCGCCCTCTCGCAGGAGCAGGACGCCAAGGCGCGCGAGCGGGAGGAGCGCGGAGAGACCGTGGCCTTCCTGTCCCGCGGCGGGCGGCTCCTCGCCTTCCTCGCCGTCGCCGACGCGGTGCGGCCCGAGGCGCGGGACGTGGTGGCCGAGCTCGCCGCGCTGGGGCTCCGGGTGGGGCTCCTCTCCGGCGACAACCGGCGCACCACCGGCGCGGTGGCCGCCGGGCTCGGCATCGGGGAGGCCACGTCCGAGGTGACGCCCGTCGAGAAGCGCGAGCGGGTGGCCGCGTCCCAGGCCGGCGGCGGCCGGGTGCTCTTCGTCGGCGACGGGGTGAACGACGCGCCCGCCCTCACGCAGGCCGACGTGGGCGTGGCCATGGGGCGGGGGACCGACGTCACGCTCGAGAGCGCCGAGGTGGTGCTCGTGCGGGACGACCTCCGGCTCCTCCCCGAGCTCGTCCGGCTCTCCCGGCGGACCTACCGGATCATCCGGGAAAACCTCTTCTGGGCCCTCTTCTACAACGTGGTGGCGGTCCCGCTCGCCGTGGCCGGCGTCCTGCACCCCATCGTGGCGGCCGCGGCAATGGCGGCGAGCTCCACCTTCGTGGTCGGCAACTCGCTCCGCATCCGTCGCGCCGCACTGCGTCACCCGAGGTGAAACGTGTCCCTGGGCTTCCTCATCGCCATCTCGCTCGGCCTCGGGATCGCCGCCTGGCTGGGGTTCCTCTGGTCGGTCCGGAGCGGGCAGTACGACGATCCGGAGGGGCCGAAGTACCGGATGCTCGACGACGAGGACGGGTCGACCCCGAAGGGGCGTGGCACGAAACGCATGGACGATGGAAACGGCGAAGGATAGACCCAGGCATCCGTAGCCACGCAGTTCCAGCGAACGCGGAGCGCAGAGTCCCCACGTGAACGTCGCGCACCCGAAGAACCTCCTCCTCGCGGCAGCGGCCGCCCTCCTCGCCCAGTTGCCCGCCGGCGCCGCACGCGCCGCCGACCCTGCGCCCTCGCCGGGCCAGATGGTCGTCGTCGGCGAGGCCACCTCCGGCGAGACCAAGGTCCTGCTCGTCGAGCAGGTTCCCAAGAGGCCCTGGGAGACGCCGGCCTGGGCCTATCCCGACCGCGGCCTCACCTTCTTCCCGGACGGCCCGGGGAAGGGCAACGATCGCTGGGCCGTGGGCGGCATCTGGCAGATCGCCCCGATGTTCACCGCGAACTACACCCGTGGCCTCGGCGCGGGGTTCACGGTCGACGCCCGCCTCCAGGCCATCATCGTCTACAACCAGCTGGGCGTCGGCGCCCAGTGGGCCTTCAAGACCGGCCCGTTCAGCATCGGCGTGATGGCCCACGTGGACGGATACTTCGGGGCGCTGGGAAAGCTCTTCATCGCCACGACGTCGTTCAACACCACCGGCTGGGGCGTGCTGCTCGACCCCGGAGCCCGCATCGGCCTGCAGGTCGCGAAGGACGCCTGGGTCACGCTCCAGTACGAGGCCTACGTGAACCTCTACCAGGCCGTGAACCTGGGAGGGCTCGTGCTCTCGCCCCACTCGGTCAGCTACGACGGGTTCGGGCTTTCCGCCATCGTCGAGTACGCCCCCAACAAGTCGGCGGGCGTCATCTACTACGGGGTGAGCATCTACAACACCGCATCGAACTACCCGATCTTCTTCAACGTGGAGGCCACTCCCACGAGCGAGTCCTTCAACAACGCCAAGATCTGGTACCTGGGAGTACTTGCCGGCTATGAGTTCTGAACGCCGAATCCTCGTCCTGGGCGTTGCCGCGCTCCTCTCGTCGGCCTGTGCCTCGCGGACCGGCTCGCAGCCGCCCGAGTTCCCGGCCGGCGGGCTCGTCTCGCGCTCCACGCCTCCTCCGAACCCGTGGTCGCTGCAGAACGTCCTCGAGGGCGTCTACGACACGTCGAGCCGCTTCGGCTCGAGCGTCGTCGTCCACGCCAGCCAGTGGGGGGGCCTCGCGGACGGCATGAAGGCCTCGGTCGCCATCCTGGGGTACGACCACGACGGCTTCGCCATCCTGCAGCCGGGATGCTTCACCGACACCACCGTGTCTCCGGCCGTGACTCGCCTCGTCCTCGAGGGTTACTGGCGCTACCTCGACACCGCCGAGCCGACCCCGACGAGCACCGGCCTCGTCCGGCTCTTCGTCGGACCGACCTCCCTCATCCAGTACGTCTGCGGCGCGCCGGCCTGGAATCCGGTGAACGGCCCGGGTGACCCGCGCCCGCCACCGTCGGAGCGCGCCTTCCTCACCGGGGCCACGGGCAACGGCACGGACGTGCCGGGCCTGCCCCTCGAGGTCACCTGGAACCGGCCGCGCAAGAGCCGGCTCAACGCCGACGGCGCGAAGACCTTCTTCGTGGGGGTCCACCACGGCGCCTGCCAGACCGCGATGAACTGCGGCATCTCCGAGAACACGCCCGAGACGGCCATCATGGCCACCCAGTTGCAGGGCGAGTACCTGGAGATCGACGTCCGGCTGACGAAGGACCAGGTCCCGGTCTTCTTCCACCTGGGGCTCTACCCCGCCGTGGTGCAGGGCACCTACTGCACCGGCATGGTGGAGGACTACACGTACGCCGAGCTCGTGGCGAACTGCCGGCTCCGCAACGGCGAGATCATCCCGCGGGTCGTCGACATGCTGGCGTACATCTTCACGCGCACCGCGCTGCCCACCTACCTGGACTCGAAGACCACCGACGTCATCGTCCCGGTGAGCCAGATCCTGAAGACCCTCTCCGAGACCATCGTCCCCTGCCCGACCGGCGTCCCGCCCCCGGGATCCCCCCTGGGAACGAGGTGCCTCTTCCCCGGCAGCCAGCCCATCGCGCAGCGCGGCTTCATCGGTCTCCCGAACCAGGACAGCGTGACCACCTACCAGAATGCGCTCGCCGCCGGGCAGCTCTGGTCGGCGCAGCGGTGCCTCATCGAGGAGGACGTGAACGAGGCCATCAGCCTGTGCGCGGCCTGGATGCCCCGTTACACGCGCGGGCCGATGACCGCCGACGTCCTGAACGCCCAGCAGCAGGGGCTCTTCGTCGGGTTCTGGACCATCAACGACGCGGCCACCATGGACGCCTTCATGACCAACGCCGTGCCGAACGGCTTCCTGACCAACTTCCTCGGGGTGGCGAACCAGCGCTTCGAGGAGGTCGGCGTCGTTCCTCCGTACACCCCGTACCGGGCGGGCACGCCGTGAGAACTCTCCTCGTCGCACTCGCGCTGGCCGCGAGCAACACCGCCCTGGCCCAGGCAACGCCCGCCCCGAAGGCCGCTCCCGCGGCCGAGGTCGGGGAACCCACCGCCTGGGAGCTCGACGCCTACGTCGGCTACGGGCAGCTCGCCTGGCCCATGCCCGACACGAGCACGCAGGCCTGGGGGAACGGAGGGCCTGCCTTCGCGCTCACCGTCGCCTACCGCGGCGCGCACTTCACGCACCCCTTCTTCGACGTCTCGTACGTGCCCATCTACTCGAGCGCCCAGTACGTGAACACCATCGGCGCCTCGGGGATCGGCACGGTCTACGCCACCAACTCGGCCGCGGCCCTCGGCTTCGTCCTCGGCGCCGGCTGGGACATCGACTGGTTCCGGCTGCGCGTGGGCCTGGGGCTCTACGACCAGATCGTGAAGACGAACGTCGAGGGGAGCACCAACACGGTGAACCAGATGGGGATCGGCTTCATGGCCACGGCGAGCGCGTTCGTGTGGCGCCCCGACCCGTTCGCCCTCGGCGTCGAGGCCCGCCTCGTCGGGCTCAACTTCCCGCTGAGCGGCATCTACCAGTCGATGTGGTCGGTCGGCCTCACCGGGCGCTGGGACTTCGCGCGGAGCAGGTAGCGCCGGACGGCGCGGCGTCCACCTCGAACGTGTCGATGGGGGAGGGTGGCTTGCGCCATTCCTCCCCTTCGACCTTCACGGGGATCACCCGCCCGGAGACCCCGTCCGGGCCGAGCTCCAGCAGGACGAAGTTCCGCACCCCCTCCACGAAGAGCTGCGAGCCCTCCTCGCGCCGATCGGCCGCGCGGAAGAACCGGCCGCCCGCGCCCCCGCTCACCACGTAGTTCACCGGCGCGCCGCAGAGGCCGGGTCGCACGATCCGTTCGTAGGCGTGGACGTGGCCGGAGAGCACGAGCGCCACGGGATGGCGGTCGAGGATCTCCTCGACGACGCGCCGCGCGACCCAGGGCGCCCCGCGCTCCTCCCTGCCGGAGGAGAAGGGCGGGACGTGCAGCATGACGATGGTGCGCAGCCCGGCCCGGTCGGCCTCGGCGAGGGTGGCCTCGAGCCAGGTGAGCTGCGCCCCGCCCCGCGGCATGGGGTCCCGGTCGCCGAACATGTCGGTGCCGGTGTCGAGGACCACGAAGCGGAAGCCTCCCCGGTCGACCGCGTACCAGAAGCCGTCCGGGGAGAGCTCCGGCCCGCCCGGCGGGGAGAGGATGCGCGTGAACTGGGCCTGGTCCACCACGTGGTACTGGTCGTGGTTCCCCATGGCGGCGAGCACCGGGATCCCCGCCTTCCGGAAGGGCGCGGTGTCCTCCAGCCAGCCGTTCAGGTCCGGCAGCGGTCGCGGCGGCGCCACGGCGCCGAGCAGCGTCTCGTGGATGACGGCCGGGAACGGGATGATCGAGAGGAGGGAGACCCAGGCGTAGCCGCGGACGTGCTGCGGCCAGAACGGAACGGCGTACTGCCAGCCGCCCCAGTCCGGCATGTGGCCGGCGGGCAGGTGGTCGATGGCGTCGCCGGCGAAGAGGACCAGGTCGGGCTTCTCGGCCAGGATGGCCGCCACCACCGCGCGGTGGGCCCGGGTGTTTCCCTGCGAGTCCCCGTAGAAGGCCACGCGCAAGCGGTCCGAAGGCGCCCCGGGGAACGGCGCGCTGGCCCGCCCCGTCGCCGGGTCGAGCAGCTCCGACCGGATCGCGGCGTGGGACATCGGGCCGCAGGCGGTGGCGGAGGTCGCGACGAGCAGGAGGACCGCTGCGGGGATCCGCGTCACGTTCGCCCCCTCAGTGGACCAGGACCGCCTTGGGATAGGCGACCCGGAATCCACATCCTTCCAGCGTGCGCTGCGAGGCGGTCCCGGGCTCGGTGGCCGAGGCGGCGAGGTCGCACCCCATTCCCGCGGCCCAGGCGAGCCGGGCCCGGACGAGCGCCATCTGCAGGCCGCGGCCACGGAAGGCCGGGAGCACGCCGGCCCCGGAGAGCCAGGCCACGCGGTCCGTCGCGGAGGAGAGCGCCACGCCCACCGGGATGCCGTCCACGAGCGCGACCCAGGGAACGCTGCCCTCCGCCCGGGCCATGCAGCGGAGCGCCTCGCGCTGCGCCTCCGACCCGGTGGGGGCTCCGAGGAAGGAGCGGGAGAAGACCTCGACCCAGGCGTCCTGCTCCACGGGCAGGGCGGGGCGAACCTCGGCGCCGGAGGGGCCGGGCTCCGGCCGGCGCGTCCAGACCTGGAAGAAGCGCTCCAGCTGGTAGCCGCGGCGCCCCAGCTCCTCGGCCAGGGACGGGTCGGCGTGCGGCGACACCTCGATGCGCACCGGTCCGCCCCCCGGGCCGAGGTGGGCCTCGATCCGGTCGACGTCGGCGGCGGTGACCGGAACCCCGATCCCGACCCCGATGGCGGCCGAGAACGGGGACCGGACCCCGTGGAAGACGGCGAGCCCCCCCGCGACCTCCAGCGCCTGCGCTCCGCCCCCCCGGGCCGCCCGGGTCTCCTCGAGCTGCGCCGCGTGGGCGCGCTCGATGCGGCGGCACTGGGCGGCGGCCTCGGTGAGCGGGACGGGCACGGGACCTCCTCCTAGGGCTTCACTCCCAGTTCCTGGACGACCCGCGTGGCCCCGGAGACCTGGCTCGCCACCCAGAGGACGTAGCGGATGTCGACCTGGATGGAGCGCGTGTTCACCGGGTCGAAGAGCAGGTCGGAGGCGATGGTCTCGTAGGTCCCGTCGAAGAGCAGCCCCACGAGCCGCCCCTTCGCGTTCAGCACCGCCGAGCCGGAGTTGCCGCCGGTGGTGTCGACGTCGGAGAGGAAGTTCACCGGCACGTCGCCGAGCTTCGGGTCGACGAACGGCCCCTTGCGCGTGGCGAGCACCTTCGCCGCACCGGCGAGGAGCGCCGGAGGCGTGTCGAACTCCTTGTCGCCGGGGCGCGCCTTCGCGACCACGCCCTGCAGCGTCGTCTGGGGCAGGTACAGGACGCCGTCCTGCGGCGAGACGCCCTTCACCGTGCCGAACGTGACGCGGAGCGTGGAGTTCGCGTCGGGCGCGACGAGGCCGCCTTCCTTCTCCAGCATGGCCGCCATGTAGACCGGGGCGACCCGGGAGGCCGCTCCGGCGCGGGCCTTGTCGGCATCGCGGACCTGCTTGTCGAGCGGGGCGAGCGCGGCGGCCAGGTCGAGGAAGGGGTCCTTCGCGGCCAGCACCTCCTCCGGCGTCCCGTCGAAGAGCGCGAGGCGGGCCTTCGGGTCGGCGAGCCGGGACGGGGTGGCGTAGAGCCGGTCGAGGTACGCCTCGACCCGGGCCCGGGCGTCCGCCTCGGCGATGCCGGCGGCGAGCCCCACGGCCGCGTCCACCGCCTCGATGCGCTGCTCGGGCGGCAGCGCGGCGGCCTCGAGGAGGGCGTAGCGGAGGAGCGCGCGGTCGGCGCCCAGGTCGAGCGTCTTCTGCATGCGCTCCTGCGCCTCGCGGAGCCGCTCCCAGTTGCGCTGCTGGTACTCGGCCTCGCGGTCGGCGTCGGGCTTGCCCCGCTCCTCGGCGAGGCGGCGGACGGTGCGGGCCGAGCCGAGCAGCGCGGAGTTCACGTAGAGGGCCTGGAGGGTGGCGTCGCGCTCCCGTACGGCCTCGCGGCGGGCCTGCAGGTCGTCGAGCGCGGCGATGGCGCCGCCGTACCTCTTCTTGCGGGCCGGATCGGCCTCGATCCAGGCCGAGAGCTCGGCCTCGGCGGCGGCCTTCTTCTCGAGCAGCTTGCCCTTCCTCGCCCCCTCGATGACGCCCTCCCGGTTCTTCATCGAGTTGGCGAGGCCGCGCACGCGGGTGGCGACGCGGATCTCCGTCTCCTTCGAGCCCTTGGAGAGCTCGGCCAGGATGGCGAGCATGTCGCGGTTCCGGCGCGCGGTCCGCGGGTAGTTCCACTCGAGCAGGTCGCGCATCTCGCGCGCCGTGGCGTGCCGGGAGGTCCGTCCCGGGTAGCCGGCCACCACCACCACCTCGCCAGGGCTCGCGCCCGCCGGGTCCACCGTGAGGTGGTGGCGGGGCTTGAAGGGGACATTGGCCTTGTCGTGGGCGGCGGGCTTTCCGTCCTTCCCCACGTAGGCCCGGTAGAAGGCGAAGTCGCCGGAGTGGCGCGGCCAGCGCCAGTTGTCCGTCTCGCCGCCGAAGTTCCCGATGGAGGAGGGCGGGGCGTAGACGAGCCGGACGTCCTTCAGCTCCACGGCCGCCGTCTCGTACCAGCGGAGCCCCTCGAAGAAGGAGGCCACGCGGCAGCGGAGCCCCTCCTTCTCGCAGGCCGCGGTGAGGTCCTTCGTCCGCTTCTCGATGGCGAGCTGCCGGTCGAGGTCGGAGAGCGAAGCCGGGAGGTCGCCCGTCACCTGCTTCGTCACCTCGCGGAAGGCCACGGTGACGAGCACGCGGGAGCCGGGACCCGCCCAGGCCTCGTCCTCACGGGTGGCGGCGAGGAAGCCCTCCTTCACGGTGTTCCGCTCGGGAGTGGCGTTGTACTGGAGGGCGCCGGTGACGCAGTGGTGGTTCGTGATGATGAGCCCGTCCGGCGAGACGAAGGACGCGCTGCAGCCGCCCAGCGAGACCACCGCGCCCATGGGCATGCCGGTGAGCTCGGCGAAGGCCCTGGGGTTGCCCTGGAAGCCGAGCTTCTTCAGCCGGGGGGCGAGGTCGACCATCTGCTGGGGCATCCACATGCCGCCGTCGGCCGGGGCGAGCGCGGGCGCGACTGCGAGGAAGAGGGCGAGGAGCGCGATGGACGGGCGGACTCTTCTCACGATGACCTCCGGGCGGCGGGGAGGCCACGTACAAACCACGGATCCGGGGGGTAGGGGAAGGCGCTATCCGCCGCCCGGCCGGAGGGCGGTCGCGACCTCGGCCGAGAGCCTGCCGAGCGCCCGTCCGAGGGCGGCCACCGAGGCCGGCGTGTCCCCCGCCTGGCCGGGCTCCTTCACCCGCGTCTCCCCGAGGATGGGGGGCCGGCCCCGGACCGTCGCGGTCCAGCGGGCTTCCAGCGTCGCCCCCCCGGCCGCGTCCACCTCGAGGCGGAGGAAGTCCACCGCGACGGAGGCCTCGGGCGGGGCCTGGAGCGGCCAGGGCCAGCGGATCACCTCGCGGGCCGGGACGCGGACCCGGAGCTCGTCGGCGAGCGACCGGGCGACCAGCTCGTCGAGCGGGGCCGCCCAGCGGTCGCCGGCGGCGTAGCGGATCTCGTCCGGGCCGGCGCGGCTCGCGATCTCGGGGCGCGTCAGGTACGGGGGCAGGTCGATGGGGCCGAGCCCGAGGGAGGCCACGCCCGGCCCCGCCACCGGGGTGGCATCGGGCGACGGGAGGGTGAAGTAGCGCGACGTGTCCGGGCGGGGGGAGAGGCAGCCCGCGAGGAGCGCCAGGGCGGCGACGGCGGCGAGGACGGTTCTCATGGCCTGTTCTCCGGGCGGCCGCGCACGAGCTGGCTGGGGTCGCGCTCCAGGCTGTCGGCGAGCAGGCGCAGCGATCGGGCCGCCTGCCCCACCTCGCGGAGCGTCAGGTCGAGCTGCGCGGGCAGCGGCGCCCCAGGGGCGAACGTGAGCTTCACCTCGCGCAGCGTGGCGTCCATCTGGTCGAGGGCGGCGGCGAGCCTCTGGATGGCGCCGCGCGCGTCCCCGGCCACGAGCGGGACCTCCTTCTCGAGCGCCCGGGCGGCGTCGCGGATGGAGGCGAGCGCCCGGTCCATGCTCTCGAGCGTGCGTGGCAGGCCCTTGCCCGCCTCCCCGACGGTGCTCGACATCCGGGCCACGCCCTGGGCCGCTCCGCGCAGGTCGGCGACGAGCCCCTCGAGGTCGAGCGCCTGCAGCTTGCCGAGGACCCGGGCCGCGTCCGACTGGAGCGCGAGGAGCCCCGGCTCGACCTGCACCGGGATGACCGGGTAGGGGAGCGGGAAGGGCGGAGGCGTCGGCGGCAGGGCGTCCTGCACGATGTCGAGGTCCACGTAGCGGCGGCCGGAGAGGAAGCTCTCGAGAGCCAATCGCGCCCGCAGCCCGTGGGCGACGAGGGTCTTCACCACCTCCGGGTTGCCGAGGTCGGTCGTCTCGCCCATCTCCCGGATGCGCGACTGGTTGAGCTCGATCACCACCGGCATGAACAGGTCCTGGAGCGGCGCGGTGGGCGACCCGATGGCGAGGTGGATGCTCGCCACCCGGCCCACCGGAACGCCGCGGAACTTCACCGGCGAGTCGACCTCGAGCCCGGCGATCTCCTGCGAGAAGACCACGACGAAGCGCACCTTCCGCTGGAAGACCCGGTTCGAGCCGAGCCAGATCGCCGCCGCGACGCCGAGGGCGGCGGCGGCGATCACGAAGGCTCCGAGCAGCCGGGGATTGAACCTGCGCGCCATGAGCGCCTCCTAGGGGCTCCTGCCCCCGGCGAAGAAGGCCCGGACCGCGTCGGGGCCGTGGTCCCGCAGCTCGGCGGGCGGTCCCTCGGCGATGGCCCGCCGGCTCTCCCCGTCGAGGAAGAGGGCCCGGGTCGCGATGCCGAGGATGCTCGCCACGTCGTGGGTCACCACCACCACGGTGGTGCCGAGCGCGTCGCGCAGCTCGCGGATGAGCCGGTCGAGCCGGCGGCCGGTGGGCGGGTCGAGGCTCGCCGACGGCTCGTCGATGAAGAGGATCTCCGGGTCGAGCGCGATGGCACGGGCCAGGCCGGCCCGCTTCTGCATGCCGCCGGAGAGCTCCCAGGGGTGGAAGGACTCGAAGCCGTGCAGCCCCACCAGCGCGAGCTTCAGCTCCACCACCTCCTGGATGCGGGACGCCGGGAGCTTCGTGAACTGCTGCAGGGGGAGGGCGACGTTCTCGGCGAGCGTCATCGAGGTCCAGAGCGCGCTTCCCTGGTAGAGAACCCCGGCCCGCCGGAGCATGCGCTCCCGGTCGGCCGGTCCCGCCCGGGTGAAGCTCTCCTCGCCGTAGAAGACCTCGCCCCGGGCCGGCTCCTGCAGCCCGAGCATGTGACGGAGCAGCGTGCTCTTCCCGCAGCCGCTGCCGCCCATCACCACGTAGATCTCCCCGCGCTCGATCCCGAAGTCGAGCCCCTCCATGACGACGCGGTCGCCGAAGGCCATGGTCAGGTTCCGGACACCGAGGATCGCGCCGGCCACGTTCACCACCCGAACAGGAAGAAGACGTACTGGAAGACGCCGCAGGCGGCGATGATGGCGACCACGCCCGTGACCACCGCGCGGGTGGCCGCCTCGCCCACCCGCTCCGAGCTCCGCTCCGCCTCCAGTCCGCGCGCCGTCCCGGTGAGCGCGATGAGCGCGCCGTAGACGGCCGCCTTCACGAGCCCCCCGGTGACGTCGCCGCTCGTCACCGAGTGGGAGGTCTGGCGCAGGTAGGAGGCGAGCGCCTGGTTCATCATCGTGGTGCCCACCGCCGCCCCGCCCAGGATTCCCATCAGGTCGGCGAAGAGGGTGAGGAAGGGCATCATCAGGGTGAGGGCGAGCAGCCGCGGGACCACCAGGAACTCCATCGGCGAGATGCCCAGCGTGCGCAGGGCGTCGACCTCCTGGGTCACCTTCATGGTGGCGATCTGCGCGGCGTAGGCGGCGCCGCTTCGGCCGGCCAGGACCACCGCGGTGATGAGCGCCGCCATGTCGCGGGCCACCGCGATCCCCACGATGTCGGCCACGTAGTACTCGGCGCCGAAGCGCCGGAGCTGGGTGATGCCGACGAAGGCGAGGATGATGCCCACGAGGAAGTTCACGAGCGCCACGATGGGGAGCGCACCCGGCCCGGCCCCCTCGAAGAGGAGCCCGAGGTCCTGGCCGCGGAAGCGGGCCCGCCCGGTCAGGAAGCGGCCGAGCGCCACCGTGGTCTCGCCCACGAAGGAGGCGGTGTCGCGCGCGCGGTCCCGCAGGTGGAGCGCGAGCCGCCCCAGGCGGTCGAGCAGCCCCCCGCGCGGCGGCGGCGCCGCCGGAGGGAGCGACGGCTCCTGCACGAGCGCCATCATGCGGTCGAGCGACGCCGGGAGCCCGCCGTGGGCCACGGCGACGCCGCGCGCGCGGCAGCGCTCGAGGACCCTGTACAGGAAGACGACGAGGCCGCTGTCCCAGTGCTCGACGTCCGCTGCGTCGACGCGGAGGGAGGCCGCCGGCCTCCGGTCGAGCTCCCGGTCGACCAGGGTGGCCTCGGGAAGCTCCCCCGCCAGGCGCCAGCTGCCCCGGAGCCGGAGGACGAGCGTCGCTTCCCCGTCCCGCGACAGATCCATCGCGGCCGGCGCCTCCGGAAGGACGCCCTGGAGAGCCATCACACCGAGCGTAGCACCAGGGACCGGACGTGGTACGGCCCCGCGGGGGAGAACCCGGCGGGGCCGCGGATGCTGCGGGAGCCGGGGTTACTTGATGCCGGCCTTCTCGGCGGCCTTGTCCACGCCCTTGTCGACGCCCTTGTTGCCGAGGTCGGTGGCGGTGGGGGCGACGGCGGCGCCGACCGAGCCGGTCTTCTTCGCGGCGGAGTCGACGGCGGACTTCGTCTGCTTCTTGCCCTCGGTCTTGGCGGTGTTCTTGAGCTGCGTGCCGGTCGACTCGGCCTGGGTCGTCGCCGACTTCGCGGCGGCCGTGCCGGTGGCCTTGGCGGAGTCGGTGGCGGCGGCGCCGGCGGCCTTGGCGTCGGCAGCGGTCGGGACCTGGGCGAGGGCGAGAGCGGGGACGGCGAGGACCGCGACGAGGGTTGCGCGAACGGCGTTCTTCATGAGTCTCTCCTGGGATTGTTGGACCGGCGGAAGGCGAGGCTCTTAACCCGGGGGCGCTGGCGCACCACGGATCCCCCCCAACCGTGACGCGCCCCCACCCGATCTCCCCCGGTGGCGGGAGGTTGACCGCGGGCCCGGGCGGGGCTTGGATGGGGCCCCCATGCCGAGCACCCAGCTGACCTTCCGGAGCCGCGCCGAGCACCGCGCCTGGATCGAGACCCAGTCCCGGCTCCCCGAGGGGTTCCGCGTCGGGACCACCCGCCTCGAGTTCACGCCCGTCGAGGCTCCCCGGCCGGCGCGGATGAACGTCGCCGTCCTGGCCGTCGACGCGCCGACCCCGTCCTTCGCCGCCAAGTTCACGCGCAACGCCTTCCCGGGCGCGCCGGTGGTGGTCGGGCGGGAGCGGCTCTCCGGCCCGCGCCTCTCGGCCTGGGTCGTGAACAACAAGGTCTCGAACGTCTGCGCCCCCGGCGGCGTCGAGGCGGCCGAGGAGGTGGCGGCGGCCGCGGCCGGACTCCTCGGCGTGGAGCCGCGCACGGTGTTCCCCTCCTCCACCGGCGTCATCGGCTGGAGACTCCCGGTGAAGGCGATGGTCGAGGCGCTCCCGGCGGCGGTGGCGGCGCTGCAGTCCGCCTCGGTGCTCCCGGCCGCGGAGGCCATCCTGACCACCGACCTCTACCCCAAGGTGCGCTGCGCCGCGGTGGGAGAGGGGAGGATCGTCGGCATCGCCAAGGGCGCCGGGATGATCGAGCCCGATCTCGCCACCATGCTCGTCTACCTCCTCACCGACCTCTCCGTGCCCCGCGACGAGCTGCGCGCGGCGCTCGACATGGCGGTGGAGGGGAGCTTCCAGTGCATCACCGTCGACTCGGACACGAGCACGTCCGACACCGTGGCGCTGGTGTCGTCGATGCGGCGCCCGGCGCCCGACCCGCGCGCCTTCCGCGAGGCCCTCGCCCGCGTGGCCCGCGACCTCGCCGAGGACGTCGTGCGCAACGGCGAGGGGGTGCACCACGTGCTGCACGTGGTGGTGCGCGGCGCCCCCGACGTCCCCGGCGCCCGCGCCATCGGCAAGGCGGTCGTCAACTCCCCGCTCGTGCAGTGCGCCGTGAACGGCAACGATCCCAACGTGGGCCGGCTGCTCGCCGCCATCGGCAAGCAGGCGGGACGGGACGGCATGCGGCTCGACCCGGCCGCGGTGGTGCTGCGGCTGGGCGGCGAGACCATCTTCGAGCGCGGGGCCATGCGGCTCGACCCGGAGCGGGAGCGGCGCCTGCACCAGCACATGAAGGACGCCGAGCTCTACGCCTCGGTCCCGCCGCCCGACGGCCTCTCCTTCCGTCCGCCCGTCGACTACCCTCCCCACGAGCGGTCGGTGGAGATCGAGATCGACCTGGGGCTCGGGGCCGCGTCGGCCGAGGTGCTCGGCGCCGACCGCAGCCACGAGTACGTGACCGAGAACGCCGACTACCGGAGCTGACCTCCCGGAGGGCCCCCGGCCGGCACGCAGGACCTCCCGTCGAAGCAGCGTCCGGCCGGGCAGCGGCACACCTGCACGGCGTGGCTGTCCCCGGGGGCGCAGCCGCAGGCGCCGAGCAGGCAGGTGTTGGGGAAGTCGCCGACGATGCGGCAGCAGGAGCCCTGCTCCACCGTGCCCCCACTTCGCGTGCAGCGCTCCGAGCCGCTCATCAGCCCGTCCTGCCCCGGCGCCGGCTGCAGCTCGAGGACCGCCCCGTCGCCGCGGGTGGCGAGGAGGAGCCGTCCTTCCCGTTCGGCGAAGGTGTCCACGAGGCCGAGCTGCTGGATCCAGCGATCGGCGAGGGAGCCCGGGGGGCAGGCGGCCCGCGTGGCGGCGAGCGGGCCGAAGGTGAGCGAGCGCCCCTCCATCCGGTAGGTGCAGGAGCCCCGGTTGCAGTCGGCGCGCACCATGGCCCGACCGTCTCCCTGGAGCTCGAGCGTGTACTTCGCGGGGTGATCGGCCGCGAAGGCGGCGCCGTCCGCCATCCGGATCCGGACGAGCTGCCAGGTCCGGAGCGCGATGCTCGACGTCGGCGCGCCGGTCGCGCCGGGGAGCTCGCACGGGGCGGGAACCGGGGCGGGCGTGCACATCCCCGAAGGCGCTGCGCCGGGGGGTGGGCTCACGGCGGTGGTGGGGGCCGTGCCGACCACGGTGGCGACCACCACCGGGCCCTCCTTGCGCCGCTCGATCCGGTACTGGACCGAGGAGAGGCGCGAAGGGCAGCAGAGCGGGTCGTCCGGCCCGTAGCGCGAGAAGACGAGGGCCACGCCGTCCGCCGAGAAGAGCGACGGGACCTGCGCCGACCCGTCGGTCCGCGCGTCCATGGGACGGGGCGAGAGCGTCCCGGCGAACTTCCCGTCCCGGAACACGAAGATCTGGTAGCCGAGCGGCCGGCACATGCCGTCCACCGACGACTGGCCCGTCACGACCTCGGTGTCGCCGAAGCGCTGGGAGGCCCCCACGAGCTGCCAGCCCGCCGCGGCCACGGCGCGATCGCCCGGCGTGGCGGGCTTCCGCACCTGCGGCGCGCACTGCTTCGCGAGGAACGCATCTGGCGTCACCCGGGGCGCCGGGGGAATGCGTGCGCCGGGACGGTTCCATGCCGGGGGCTCGGGAGCGTCGAGCCAGGCCCCGCCCGGCGGCGCCGCGCCCGCGGCCGAGGCTGCGAGAAGGACTCCGACTCCCCAGGCGAAGCGACGTCGCCGCATGCCTCCACCCTCCCCGGGGTCTCCCCACCCCGAGCCTCGACTGTAGCGGGTGACGCGCGGGCCGCGCCGGGCCCTCTGGGGTTCCGCCCGTAGTATCCTCCCGCCCGCCCCGTGGTCCCCGCCGACGTCCACCTCCCGCTCGAGGAGAGCCTCTTCCGCGCCGTCAACGTGGACCTGGGGCCGATCGCGGACGGCCTCGCCCGTGCCCTATCGAGCCCCGTGTTCGGCGTGGCGGTGGCGCTCCTCGTGGCGGGGCTCGTCCTGGTCCGGCGCCGCGAGGCCCGCCTCGCCTGGGTGATCGCGCTCGCCGCTGCGCTGGCACTCTCCGACGGGGTGGGGTCGCAGGTCGTCCGGCCGCTCCTCCCCCGCGCGCGCCCGGCCTACGCGCTGCCCGCGGGGTCGGTCCGCTTCATCGCGCCAGCGGCCAACGTCGGCTCCATCCCCAGCCTCCATGCCGCGAATTTCTTCGCGATGGCGCTCGTGGGCACGGCGGCCTGGCCCCCGGCCGGGCCGGTGCTCTACCTCGTCGCCGCGGGCGTGGCCTGGAGCCGCATGTACGTCGGTGTCCACTGGCCAGGGGACGTCCTCGCGGGAGCCCTCTGGGGCACTGCCTGCGCCCTCCTCTGCGTCACAATTCTTCATCGTCTGACCCGCCGCCAGGCGTGATAACTTCTCCCCCGCTGGAGGGGAAAAGTTGCTGACTTCTGCCGCGCAACGGCACGCGTGTGCCGCCATCGCCATGGTCGAGCCCGGGGTCGCGAGCCCGGGCATCGCCCTCGCGCGCGCGCTCCGCCTCCAGACCGGCCTCCTCGACCGCGTCGTCGCCTTCTCCTGGGAGCGCGACGTGGCGCGCCTCCGCGGCGCGGACCTCGGGCTCGCGACCGTGGTCGGGACGCGCATCGACGAGGAGTCCCACTTCCTCGCCGCCCTCCAGGAGGTCCGCGACCGGTGGGGCGTGCAGCTCCTCCTCGGCGCCCGCACCCCGGACGTGCTCGCCATCTCCCGGCTCGAGCCGCAGATCGCCTCGCTCGGCATCCGCACCTTCGGTCCGACCACGGCGCAGCTCGACCTCCTCACCGGCGCGGCGGGTCGTCCTGCACCGGAGCGCCGCGCCGAGAGCTCCTACGTGGTGGCGGCGGTCGGCGACGGCAGCGGCGGCGTCGCCGCCGTGGCGGCCCTGCGGAAGGTCGTCCCGCAGCGCGGCTCGCAGCGGTGGGTCGGGGTGGCCGCGCAGGACGAGGGGCTGCTCGTGTCGATCCGGAGCTTCTTCGCGAGCACGTCGTTCCGCGGGCCGGCCGAGCTCGACGTGGGCCGCGACGCCGACGGCTTCCACGTCACCCGTGTGGAGCCGCGCCTGCCCGCCTGGGTCCAGCTCTTCGCCGCCTACGGGCCGAACCTCCCCGCCGTCGTCGTGCGGCTGGCGCTGGGGGAACCGGTCACGGCTCCCGCCGAGCTTCCCGGAGGCCCCCTGCTCGTGGGCGCCGCCTGGGAAGCCTGGATGGTTCCCGCCTAGCAGGTCAGTGCAGCCGGTGCTCCACGGTCCCGTTCGCCCGGACCGCGAAGGCGAGCGGGACGACCGCCACGCCGTACTTCCGGGCCAGGTCGGGGCGCCGCGAGACGTCCACCAGCACGGGCGACCGCCCGGCGGCCGCGAGGCGGGCCTCGAGCTCGCGGCAGTCGGCGCAGAGCGGATGGGTGAACTGGATCACGGCCTCCCGCCCCGGGCTGGCCCCGAGCTCGGCCAGGTCGACGTGCCCCGGCGTGGCGCCGCGGACGCCCCGCAGGAAGGCCCAGGCCCGGTACAGGGTGCAGCCGGCGCAGAAGCCGGTCGCCGCGGCGAGCAGGGCGAGCGCCGCCACGAGGGCTGCGAGGAGGTCGCCCGCGCCGTGCCACCCGAGCCCGTGGGCCAGCGCGGCGCTCCAGAGGAAGGTGGCGCCGACCCGGTTCGCGAACTTCACCGGCCGGGAGTCCTCGAGCGGGCCCTCGCCGAACCGGGGCTGCAGGAGCTCGAACCAGGCCCGGCAGGCGAGGCAGAAGCGCCGTCCGAGGAGGAGGGTCGCGGTGAGCTGCAGGGCGGCGAGCGCGAGTGGCCAGGACGCGCCCGTGGCCAGGGCGGCGAGGGCGAGGAGACCGACGACGAGCTGGTTCGCCCGGGCGGCCCGGGAGTCGATGACGGCGAGGTCGCGGTAGGGATCGGCGGTGCGGGGGTTCGGCATGGCATCCGTTATAACGGACATGCCTCCGTGACGCTACTCGAACCCCTGCGGGGGGGCGGGTTGGCCATCGGCCGTCCCCGTGCTGTGCTCGGGGCTCATCCTGGGAGGTGACATGCAGAGAAACACGCTGGCCGCACTCGTGCTGGGAGCGCTCGTGGGCCTGGGAATCGCGACCGCCGGCTTCGCCACCGCCGGTGCGCTGCGCGACGTCCGCGAATCGCAGCGCTCGGTCACCGTGAAGGGGCTCGCCGAGCGGGAGGTCGACGCGGACCTCGCCATCTGGCCGGTCACGTTCAAGGAGACGGGCGACGACCTCGCCGAGCTCCAGAGGCGGGTGGACGCGAAGCGCGAGGTGGTGGCGACGTTCCTCGTCGAGTCCGGCTTCCCGCGTGAGGAGATCTCCTTCGCCGTTCCCCGCATCATGGACCGGCAGGCCGAGGCCATGGGCCAGCCCGGGCGCCCGACCGGCCCTCGCTACCTCGAGCAGGCCACCGTCATCGTCCGGTCCCGAAACGTGACCGCGGTGAAGAAGGCCATGGACCGCGCCGGCCTGCTCGTGGCCCGCGGCGTGATGCTGGCGCAGGACTGGGAGAACCGGCCCCAGTTTCTCTTCAACGGCCTGAACGCCATCAAGCCGGAGATGATCGAGCAGGCCACCCTGAGCGCCCGCGAGGCCGCGGCCAAGTTCGCCAAGGACTCGGGCAGCAAGGTGGGAAAGATCCGCAGCGCCTCGCAGGGCCTCTTCACCGTCTCCGACCGGGACCCCAACTCGCCGGAGCGGAAGGTGGTCCGCGTCGTGACGACGGTGGACTACTTCCTCGGCGACTAGAAAGGCGACGGGGCACCCACGGCCGGCGGTCCGGCCGGGGGCGCCCCGCGCGCCAGGCCCTTCCTACACGTCCGGGGCGGCCGAGGTCGCGCCCTCCGGCGTGCCCTTCGCCGCCGGCAGGACGAGGTTCAGGAGCACGCCCACGTAGGTGGCGAGCGACATCTCGCCGATCTCCACCGGCCCGAGGTGGATCTTGGCGCCGCCGATGCCGATGACCAGGATCACCGAGGCGATGATGAGGTTCCGCGTCTCGGAGAAGTCGACCTTCGCGTCCACCAGCATGCGCACGCCCGCCGAGGCGATGATGCCGAAGAGCAGGATGCAGATGCCGCCCATCACCTGGGTGGGGATGCTGCGGATGAGCGCCCCGATGGGCGGGAAGAAGGACATGGCGATGGCGATGACCGCCGCGCCGCCGATGACCCACACGCTGAAGACGCGGGTGATGGCCATGACGCCGATGTTCTCGCCGTAGGTGGTGTTGGGCGGCCCGCCGAGGAAGCCGGACACCGCCGTGGCCACGCCGTCGCCGGCCAGCGAGCGGTGCAGGCCCGGGTCCTTCACCAGCTTCTGCCCGACCACGTTCTCGGTCACGATGAGGTGGCCGATGTGCTCGGTGATGACCACGAGGGAGATGGGCGCGAGGGTCAGGATGGCGCCCCACTGGAACTTCGGGAGCGTGAAGTGGGGAACGGCCACGGTCCTCGCCGCCGCGACCCCGGAGAGGTCGACCTGCCCGACCGCGAGCGCCACCAGGTACCCGCCGATGATGCCGATGAGGATGGGGATGACCCCCAGGAACCCCTTCAGGAAGACGGCCGCCAGGATGGCGATGGCGAGCGCCACGAGCGCCACCCGGAAGTACTCGGGGTGGTAGGTGCCCGTCCCGCCCTGCATGGCCATCACGTTCACGGCCACGCCGGCGAGCCCGAGCCCGATCACCATGACGACCGGCCCGATGACCACCGGGGGCAGCAGCTTGTCCACCCAGCCGGTGCCGAACTTCCCGATGGCGGCCGCCACCACGATGTAGATGAGGCCGACGGTGACGCATCCGCCCATGGCGATGGCGACGCGCTCGTCGGGGGCGATCTGCCCGGGCTTCACCGCCAGGATGCCGGAGAGCGCCGCGATGAAGGCGAAGGAGGAGCCCAGGTAGGCGGGGATCCGCCCCTTCGTGATGACGATGTAGAGCAGCGTGCCGACGCCGCTCGTGAAGAGCGTCACCGAGGTGTCGAGCCCCACCAGGAAGGGCACGAGGACGGTGGCGCCGAACATGGCGAACAGGTGCTGGAGCGAGAGCGGCAGCGCCTGGAGGAGCGGGAGCCTCTCGGTGATGCCGACGGTGCGTGTGGCCAAGTGTCCTCCGGTCAATGGACGGCGAAGTAGACGACGAACCCGAGCGATGAGAGGTACATCAGCGGATGAACCTCGCGGCCCCGGCCCGACAGCAGCTTGAGGACCACGAGCGAGATGAAGCCGGCGCCGATGCCGTTCGTGATGCTGTAGGTGAACGGCATGACGGTGAGGACGAGGAAGGCCGGGATGGCCTCCGTGAAGTCGTTCCAGGGCAGGTTGCCCACGTCCCGCATCATGAAGAAGCCCACCAGCACGAGCACCGCGCCGGTGGCCTGGGCCGGCACCACGCCGGCGAGCGGGGAGATGAAGAGGCAGGCGGCGAAGAGGAGGCCGGTGACCACCGCGGCGAGGCCGGTGCGACCCCCGGCGGCCGCCCCGGAGGCGCTCTCCACGTAGGTGGTGGCCGAGCTGCAGCCCGCCGCCCCGCCGGCCACGGCGGCCAGCGAATCGACGAGCAGCACCGCGGTGGGACGTGGGTAGTCGCCCCGCCCGTCGAGGTAGCGCGCCTCGGCGCCCACCGCCACGACCGTGCCGACCGTGTCGAAGAAGTCGGAGAGCATGAGGGAGAAGACCACGAGCGCCGCCGTCCCCGCCCCGAGCGCCTGGACGAAGGAGAAGTCGAAGCGGCCCAGCTGGGAGAAGTCGGGCAGGGCCACGATGGACCGGGGGATCGTCACGTCGCCGGGCCGGAAACCCGACGCGTCGCCGAAGGCGAGCTTGGCCACCACGGCGAGGACCGTGGCGGAGAGGATCCCGATGAGGAGCGCGCCCTTCACGTTTCGCAGGACGAGCCATCCGGTGAAGAGGAGGGTGAGGACGAAGAGCAGCATCGGGAAGCCCTGGAGGCGCCCCTCCCGTCCCAGCGTCACCGGCACCGGCCCGGCGGCGCTGCGCGAGACGAAGCCCGACTCCACGAACCCGATGAGCGTGAGGAAGAGCCCGATGCCGATGCCGAGCGCCCGCTTCATCCCGAGCGGCACGGCGTCGGAGACGGCCTTGCGGAAGCCGGAGAGCACGAGCAGCGTGACCGCCAGCCCCTCCGCGACCACCACCCCCATCGCCTGCGGCCAGGTGAGCTGCATCGCCGCCACGAGCTGGAAGGCGACGACGGAGTTGAGCCCCATGCCGGCCGCGAGCGCGAGCGGCAGGTTGGCGACGAGCCCCATGGCCACCGTGGCGGCCGCGGCCACGAGGGCCGTGGAGGTGAGGACGGCCGGGAAGGGGAGGCGGTTCCCGGCGGCGTCGGCGACCTTCCCCAGGACCACGGGGTTGACGAAGAGGATGTACGCCATCGTCATGAAGGTGGTCGCTCCCGCGATCACCTCCGTCCGCACGCTGGACCCCCGCTCCGTGATGGCGAAGAAGCGGTCCAGCGTGCCCCTGGGGTCGGCCGCCGACGTCATGCAGCGCCCCGACGCGTCGCCGCGTCAGGACTGGCTCAGTGGATGTTCCACTGCACCATGATCTGCGGCGCCGACACGGTGTGGCGGGTGAAGCCGTCGAAGACGTACGAGTGGAGGTACCACTCGATGCCCGCGAAGAACGTGTTCGACTTGCCGCCGAACGGGGCGAGGACGTCGGCGAGGAGCTGGGGCTGGAACATCACGTCCACGCCGCCCGTCGAGTACTGGTACATGTCGAGGAAGCCCGTGAAGAGGAAGGGCACCGGGCCGAGCTGGAAGGGGACCGTCCAGTACGGGCTGAACTGCCAGGTGTTCGTGTAGATGGTGCCCGTCGGGCCCGGGGCGACCCAGAGGGCGCTGTAGCGGTAGTAGAACGCCATGCCCACGTAGATGTTCCAGGGCAGGAAGAGGTCGACGCTCGGGCCGACCAGGTAGGCGGCGAAGTTGTTTCCGACGTTGATCTCGCCACCCACGCCCCAGTTGCCGATCACGCCGAACGCCGGGGGCGCCTTCGGATCGATGAACTTGTTGATGAGGATGCGGGGGTGCCACTCGGCGTAGATCTTGGCGTTGCCGGTGGAGATCTTCGCGGGCGGGTCGAAGCCGTCGATGAACTCGCCCTGGTACATGTCGACGAAGGCGAAGCTGTCGCCGTACTTGAACTGCGTGTAGTTGTTGATGGTCAGCGTGAACATGCTCTGGGTCTTCGTGAAGTACCCGAGCTGCGCGTCGGAGAACCCGCCGCCCCAGAGGAGCTGCACGTTCGTGGTGGTGAAGAAGTTGTCTTCGGTGGGCTTCGGAGGCGCCTCCTCGGCGCGCGCGGGGGCGGCGACGGCGAGCGTGAGGAGAGCGGCGAGAAGCGGAAGGCTCCTGCGGAGGAACGACGAGGTCATGTGTGGAAGGCCCTCTGGGTGGGTGAAAGAAGCGACGCAACCTAGATCGGGCGTCTGACGTTGTCACCGGGGAAGAAGGGGCCGCGATCGTGGTACTCCTCGGTGGGAGGCCCCCGTGAACGTCGTCTTCCTGTCCCCGCACTTTCCTCTCAACTTCTGGCAGTTCGTGACCCGCCTGCGCGAGGCCGGCGCGAACGCCCTCGCCATCGGCGACGAGCCCTGGGAGCGCCTCAGGCCCGAGCTCCGGGCCGCCGTGACCGAGTACTACCGGGTCACCGACATGCACCGGTACGACGAGTTGGTGAGAGGCCTGGGATTCCTCACGTTTCGTCACGGGAAGCTCGACCGGCTCGACTCGATGAGCGAGTACTGGCTCCGCACCGAAGCCCGGCTGCGGGAGGATTTCAACGTCCCCGGGCTGCGTCCGGCCGCGCTGGACGTGATCCAGAGCAAGACCGGGATGAAGGGGCTCTTCGCCCGGGCCGGCGTCCCGGCCGCGCCGGCGCAACTCGTGCGCGATCCCGCCGAGGCGCGGGCCTTCGCGGCCCGGGTCGGGTTCCCCATGGTGGCGAAGCCCGACGTGGGGGTCGGGGCGTCGCGCACCTGGAAGCTCGAGTCCGGCGCCGACCTCGAGGCCTTCCTCGGCGATCTCCCCGCCGTCGACTACGTCCTCGAGGGGTTCGTCGAGGGGGACATCGTCACCTACGACGGTCTCGCCGACCGGGACGGCAAGGTGGTCTTCGAGGCCTCGCTCCGCTACAGCCGCGGGATCATGGAGGTGGTGAACGAGGACTCCGACGTCTGGTACCACGCCGCCCGCGTGATCGAGCCCGACCTCGTCGACGCCGGCCGCCGCCTCGTCGACGCCTTCGGGATCCGCGAGCGCTTCTTCCACATCGAGTTCTTCCGCCGCCGGGACGGGTCGCTCACCGCGCTGGAGGTGAACGTCCGGCCGCCGGGCGGCATGACCGTCGACATGTGGAACTACCAGAACGACGCCGACCTCTACCGCACCTGGGCCGACCTGCTCGTGCAGGGCGAGGTCCGGGAGAATCTCGATCGCCCCTGGTGCGTGGCCTACGTGGGACGCAAGGATCGCTTCCGCTACGCGATGCCGGTGGACGAGGTGCTCTCCCGGTACGGCGCGCTGGTGGTCCACCACGAGCCGGTGAACGACGTCTTCAGCGCCGCCATCGGCAACTACGGCTTCATCCTGCGGTCGCCCCGGCTCGAGGATCTCGAGCGGGCCGCCGCGGAGATCCAGGCGAAGGTCCAGGGAGGCGGGACATGAAGGGGCAAGGACACCGCTGGCACAGCCCGGCGCTCGGCCAGGAGATGGAGGTCGAGCTGTACGGGCACGCCGGCCGCCCCATCCTCGCCTTCCCGTCGCAGGACGGCCGGGTGGGCGACTTCGCCGGCTTCGGGATGATCGACGCCTGCCGCGAGCTCATCGAGAACGGGCGCATCCGGCTCGTGGCCGTCGACGGCATCGACTGGCAGAGCTGGACCAACGCGGCCGTCCCCCCCGCCGAGCGGGCGCGCCGCCACCTCGACTACGACCGGTACGTGATGGACGAGCTCGTGCCCTTCGTCCGCAAGCAGGCCGGCCGCGGCACCATGTGGGTCACCGGCTGCAGCATGGGCGCCTTCCACGCCGCCAACTTCTTCTTCCGCCGCCCCGACGTGTTCGACGGCGTCGTCGGCCTCTCCGGCCTCTACTCCGCGCGGAGCTTCGTGGCCGACCGGTGGGACGACGCCACCTACTTCAACAGCCCGCTCCAGTACCTCCCCGGCCTCGCCGATCCCGCCTATCTGGAGCGCTACCGGCGGGCCACCATCGCCTTCGCCGTCGGGCAGGGGTCGTGGGAGGAGGACTGCCTCGCCGACACCCGCGCCCTCGAGGACATCCTCCGCACGAAGGGGATCCCGGCCTGGTTCGACTACTGGGGCGCCGACGTCGCCCACGACTGGCCGTGGTGGCGGAAGATGCTCCCCTACTTCCTCGATCGCCTGGCGGTGTAGCCGGCCCCGCTACGCCGTCGGTTCCGGGCGCGGCTCGTAGATGGCCGAGAGCCGGCTTCCCAGGAACGCGAGCACCGCGTCCCGCTTCAGCTTGAGCGTCGGGGTGACGAGCGCCGGGTGGTCCTGCGGCGCCCCGGGGATGACCAGGATCCGCTTCGGCTTCTCGTAGTCGCTGAAGGCGGCGAGCGCGCCCTGCACCCGGGGCAGGAGCGCCTCGGCCGCGTCGCGCCCCTCGGCGGCGAGCCGGTCGACGAGCTCCTGCGCCACGAACACGGCCGCGGAGACGAAGGGGCGCCCCTCGCCGAGCAGCACCGCGCCCTCGAAGGGAGGCGTCCCCGCGATGGCCTGCTCGAGCGGCTCCGGCGCGAGCTTCTTCCCGGTGGAGAGCACGAGGAGGCTCTTCTTCCTCCCCACGATCCGGAGCATCCCCTCCTCGTCGATCCGGCCCCGGTCGCCGGTGCGGTAGAAGCCGTCGTCGGTGAAGGCTCCCTCGGCGTCCTCGGGCTCGAGGTAGCCGGAGAGGAGGAGCGGCCCGCGGACGAGGAGCTCGCCGTCCTCGGAGAAGCGGACCTCGTGGTCGGGGGTGACGATGCCCGCGCAGCCGGGCTGCCGCGGGCCGTCGAGCAGGTTCGACGACACCAGGCCGGCCGTCTCGGTCATGCCGTACAGCTCGACGCAGGGGATGCCGAGCCCCTCCAGGAAGCGGAAGAGCGCGGGCGACGCCGGGGCCCCGCCGGAGAAGAGGGCGCGGATCCGCCCCCCGAGCTTTCGCCGCAGCGG
>JBAVCR010000619.1:0-2413 GCA_049586815.1 Anaeromyxobacteraceae bacterium | reverse complement strand
AGCGCCACCCCGGCGGCGGCAGCGCCGGCGACGGCGGCACGCGGGCGGGGGAGGAGGCGGTGCAGGAGCGCGTCCGCCCCCACCGCGCCGGCGAGCAGCGGTCCGAGCGAGGCCAGGTAGACGCGGTGCTCGACCGCGAGGTCGGTCACCGGCACGAAGGACGACGTGGGAGAGAGGACGACCGGCCAGAAGAGGAGGCCGAAGGCGGCCAGGCGGGAGGCCGGGCGGGGACCGTCGGCGCGCTCGGCGCGAAGCCAGAGCCATCCGGCCAGCGCGAGGAGGAGCACCCAGCCCACGGCCGCCGCGGCCACGGCGCCGTCGAAGGAGGTCGTCGCCTCGAAGGAGCGGTCGAAGGCGAGGGCGTCCGGCCAGGCGATGAGGCGCAGGTAGAGCCAGGTCACGCGCAGCTGGGTGAGGAAGTAGGCGCCGGGTCCGACCGGGGTCTCCGAGAAGCCGGCGCCCCCCCCGGGCGCGGCAGCGAAGGCCCGGAAGTGCAATGCGGCGCTCCAGGCCGCGAGGGCGAGGAGCGGGGCGGCGAGGAGGAGCCCGCGACCGAGGCGGCGCAGGAGAGGGGTCGGGCCCCGCTCGCCGGGCCGGGCGACCACCGCCTGGTCGAGGACGAAGGCCCCGGGGGCCGAGATGGCGATGCTCTTCGCCCCCATGGCAACCACCCAGGTGAAGATCCCGCCGCCCCAGGCGACCGCGGATCTCCAGCCAGGCCAGGTCGCGGCGGCGCGGTCGAGGAGGAGGAGCGCGGCGAGGTAGAGCAGCGAGGAGAGCACCTCGGCCCGCTGCGCCGCGTAGGCCACCGACTCGGCCTGGATGGGATGGAGCGCGAAGGCCCCCGCGACCACCAGCGCGAGCGCCCCGGGACGGGCGTGGCCGGCCCGGACGAGGAGGGCCCGGAGCCACGCGAAGGCGAGGACGGTGGCGAGGAGGTGCAGGCCGAGCCCGACGGCGTGGAAGCGCACCGGATCGAGGCCGGCCGCCCTCCAGTCGAGCGCGAAGGTCACCTCGGTGACGGGCCGGCCCGGGCCGAGCAGGTCCGGCAGCGACGGGATGCGCACGGCCCCGGGGGCGCGGATGGCGGTGCTGCCCTCGATGCTGCCCCAGTCGTCGAGGACGAAGGGCCCCGGGAGCGCCGGACGGTAGGCGACGACGGCGGCGACGAGCACCACGCCCAGGCCGAGCCAGGGTGCGAGCCGGAAAGCGATCCGGGGTGGAGCCTCGTCGGGGGTGGCCCGCCGCGACGGGCCGCGGGCGCGGGCCATGCGCCGGGCAGCCTCGACTGGATCGTCCGGGGGGTCAAGCGGGAAGCGCGATGCCGTTCCGCTCGAAGAGCTGCTTCAGCTCCCCCTTGGCGACCGCCTTCGAGAGCGCCTCGCCCGGCTCGACGAGCCCCTTCTTCACCAGGTCGAGGAGCGAGTCGTTGAGGGTGGTCATGCCGATCCCCTTCGCGGTCTGCATCACCGACGGGATCTGGAAGGTCTTCCCCTCGCGGATGAGGTTCGCGACGCTGCTCGTGCAGAGCAGGATCTCCATGGCGGCCACCCGGCCCCCGCCGATCCTCTTGCAGAGGACCTGGGTGACCACGGCGCGGAGCGACTCGGAGAGCATGGTGCGGATCTGCGCCTGCCGGTCGGTGGGGAACTGGTCGATGATGCGGTCGACCGTGGAGGGGGCGCTGTTGGTGTGGAGCGTCCCGAAGACGAGGTGCCCGGTCTCGGCGGTCTCGATGGCGATGGCGATGGTCTCGAGGTCGCGCAGCTCGCCCACGAGCACGATGTCGGGGTCCTCGCGGAGCGCGGCCCGGAGCGCGGCCTTGAAGGACCGGGTGTGGGTGCCGATCTCGCGCTGGTTCACGAGGCAGCGCCGGTTCTCGTGCACGAACTCGACCGGGTCCTCGATGGTGATGATGTGGTCGTCGCGGTTGCGGTTCACGTGGTCGACCATCGAGGCGAGGGTGGTCGACTTGCCCGATCCGGTGGGGCCGGTGACGAGCACGAGTCCCTTCGAGAGGAAGCACAGGTCGAGGACGCAGCGGGGGAGCCCCATCTCCTCGGCGGTGCGGATCGTGGTGGGGATCTGCCGCATCACCGCGCCGATCCCGTGCCGGTCGGCGAACACGTTGACGCGGAAGCGCGCCTCCTCGGTGGCGTGCGCGAAGTCGGTGTCGGCCCGCTCCTGGAACTCGTCCCGGTTCTTCGGGGGGGCGATGGTCCAGAGCATCGCGGCGAGCTTCTCGGCGCCCAGGGCGCCGAGATCCTGCGCCGGCACGATGTCCCCGTCGATCCGGAAGGAGGGAGGGTGGGCGCTCGCGAGGTGGAGGTCGGAGGCCCGGCGCGCGACCATCTCCGAGAGCAGGCGGTCCATGGCCTCGCGGGGCTCGTCGGGAAGCGGGGCGGGCGGCACG
>JBAVCR010000618.1:0-3140 GCA_049586815.1 Anaeromyxobacteraceae bacterium | reverse complement strand
CGTCGAAGGCGGTCACGCGCTCCGCGCCGGCGAGGCAGGCGGCGATGCCGACGAGCCCGCTGCCGGTGCCGAAGTCGACGACCCGCCGTCCGGCCACGATCCGCGGGTGGTCGAGCACGTGGCGGGCGAGCGCCTGCCCCCCCGCCCAGGGGAAGGCCCAGAACGGCGAGTCGTCCCAGCCGGACAGGTCGGTGGCCGTGGCCCGCCAGAGCTCGGTCATCTCGGTGGCCTGGTGGAGCGAGATCTCGGGCGCGAGCGGGACCGGGACCACGGCGGTCCGGCCGCGGATGAAGTCCATCCACTCCTCGAGGGTGCGAGCCACGGGTCAGGCGTCCGGCACGGGTTCGTCGGCCGTCTTCCCCAGCCAGACCCGCAGCAGGGTCCAGGCGAGGCCGAGAAGCGTCGGGCCGACGAAGACCCCGATGAAGCCCCAGGCGATGAGGCCCCCCGTCGCGCCGAGGAAGATGACGGACATGGGGAGGCCCGTGCCGCGGCTGATCACGTAGGGCCGGGCCACCGTGTCCACCGCGTTGTTCATGATGAAGCCCCAGACCAGCGTGAAGACCGCCGCGCCGGGGCGCCCGGCGTAGAAGAGCCAGCCCGCCGCGCCGAGGTAGACGAGGTGGATGCCGAGCTGCATCACGTCGAGGACGAAGCTCGCCACCATGAGGACCGCGACGAGCGGGACCCCCGCGAGCCACAGCCCCACTCCCTCGATGAGCGCCAGGGCCGCCGCGGTCCCGATGATGCCCACCGAGACGTACCGGATGGTGACCGTGGCCAGCTCGACGAGGTGGACGCCGTGCGCCCCTCCCACGCGCCGGGCGATGCTGGAGGTGAGCTCCGTGCCCCGCTCGCTGCCGGCCAGCATGGGCCAGGCGAGGACCGTGGCGACGACGACCTGGACGATGGTCCAGCTCGTGCCGAGCACCCGCATCACGCCCCACTCGGCCATTCGGGCCGTCTCGGACTTGCTCCCGGCCAGCTGGGTCACGAGCCCGTCGACGGCCTCGCTCCAGGTGCCCTGGAAGAGCCGGCCCACCATGGGGAGGTCCCGGATCCAGGCCGGCGGCGAGGGGAGGTTCCAGGCTTCCGGGCGGGAGAGCCACTCCACGACGTGGCGCAGGCTGGGGAGGAGCGCGAAGCCGATGAGCGCGATGGGGACGACCACGAGGAGCAGGAGGACGAGCACCGACAGCGTCGCGGCGAGCGGCGGGTGGCCCCCGGTGTGGAGCAGGAACCACCGGTGCAGGGGCCAGACCGTCACCGACATGAAGACCGACCAGAGGAGGATGGTCCCGAACGGGGCGAGGATGGTGAAGGTGGTGGCGAGCAGGGCCGCCACGAGCGCAAGCGCCAGCCCCCGCTCGAAGAGTCCTCGTCCCCCCTGGGGCGGTGCTGGTGCCTCCACGGGTACCCCATACCCTCCCGCGCGCCGGCTCCGCAACGCCCCTGGTATCGTCCGGTCATGGCCAGCTCACGCGACCGATCCGCCTACGTCGTCCGTCCCCCCACCGCGGTCCTGACCCGGGGCTTCGATCCCGCCCTGTCGGTGGGGTCGGCCCGCCCGGCGGTCTTCCGCTCCAGCACCTACGTCTTCTCGAGCCCCGAGGCGGCGGAGCGGGCCTTCGCCATCGCGCTCGGCAAGTCGAGGCCGACCGCCGGGGAGAGCGTGGACCTCATCTACTCGCGCCTCTCCCACCCCAACGCCGAGATCGCGGAGGACCACCTCGTGCCGCTCGAGCGGGGCGCCGCGTCGGCCGCCGTCTTCAACTCCGGGATGGCGGCCATCTCCACCGTCTTCCTCACGCTCTGCCAGCCCGGGTCGAGCTTCGTCTACACGGTGCCCCTCTACGGCGGCACGCAGCACCTCGTGCACCAGATGCTGGAGCCGCTCGGCATGCAGGGGATCCCGGTCCTGGCCGGCGACGCCGCGGCGCTCTCGCGGGCCATCGCCGGGGCCCGGAACATCCGGCTCGTCCTCGTCGAGTCCCCCGCCAACCCGACGCTCGTCATGACCGACATCGCCGCCGCGGCGGCCGCCGCCCGGGCCCACCCCGACCGGCCGATCGTGGCGGTGGACAACACCTTCATGGGCCCGACCTTCCAGCACCCGCTCGAGCTCGGCGCCGACCTCTCCCTGTACTCGGCCACCAAGTACCTGGGCGGCTTCAGCGACATGCTGGGCGGCGTGGCCATCGGGCGCGACCCGGAGCTCGTGGCCCGGCTGCGCGGGACGCGCGCCATCCTGGGCAACATCCTGCAGCCGGACGAGGCCTGGATGCTCGACGGGCGCCTCCCCACCGTGGGGCTGCGCATGAACCGGCAGTCGAAGAACGCGCAGCGCATCGCCGAGGCGCTGCAGGGGCACCCCCGGCTCTCCCGGATCGTCTATCCGTCGCTCTTCACCGACCCCGAGCAGGTGCGCATCCGCGACGCGCAGTGCAGCTATCCCGGCGGCGTCTTCTCGCTCCAGCTCCAGGGCGGGAAGCGGTCCGCCTTCGAGTTCCTGCGCCGCCTGCGCATCGCCAAGAACGCGGTCAGCCTGGGCGGGGTGGAGACGCTGGTCTGCCACCCGGCCACCACCACGCACTCGGAGATGAGCGAGGAGGAGCTCCGGCGCTACGGCGTGGGCGACGACCTGGTGCGGGTCAGCGTGGGCATCGAGCACTGGCGCGACCTGCTCGCCGAGTTCAAGGCCGCCCTCGACGCCTGCTGAGGGCGTCCGCGCCGTCCCCGGATCGGTCAGCCGGCGATGGCGCGCGCCAGCTCGATCACCGAGAGGGGCGAGCATCCCTCGGCCTTGTTGTTCACGATGACCATGCCCTCCCGGCCGCCCCGCACGGCGCGGCGCACCAGCTCGACGATGGAGGCGCGGGCCCCGGGGTCGGGCGCGGCCAGGCGGTCGAAGGGCGCGTAGAGCTCGCGGGCCTCCTCGTAGCCGCGGCCGTGGCCGAGCATCCAGCGCACCACGAGCGACGGCTGCGCCTCCGGCGGCAGGAGCTCCGCCTGCGCGACGAGCGACGGCATGGACGGGTGGACGGTGAACCCGTGGGAGGCGCCCGCCCCGGAGAGCGCGGCGGCGTAGGCCGGGACGAGCAGCTCGGCGTTCCGGATCTCGACGGCGCAGGGAGCGCCGC
>JBAVCR010000617.1:0-6079 GCA_049586815.1 Anaeromyxobacteraceae bacterium | reverse complement strand
CCTCGGCCTCGGCGGGAGGCGGCGCCTGCCCTGCGGTGAGGGCGGACGCGAGGATGGCGGCGAGCAGCGTTCGCATGTGTTCCCCTGGCACCGGCTACTGGCCGGTGACGTTGTACTCCTTGCGGATGGTCTGGCCGTTGCGCTCGACGTCCACGGTGACGTGCCGGGCCTCGCGCAGCTTCTGGTAGATCTCGAGCGCCTTGTCGGGCGAGTTGATCTCGTACCCGTTGATCTTCTGGATCACGTCGCCGTTCTCCACGCCGATGGCCGTGTAGAAGGAGTTCGGCTGGATCGAGAAGACCTTGAACCCGTTGGCGACGCCGTTCTTGAAGCTCGGCACGATGCGCGCCTGGGTGGCGACGGAGTTGAGGTTGGAGAGGGTGCCGTCGAGCACGCTCTTCTTCACCTCGTACTTGTTCTCGGCGAGCTTCTTCACCCCGTCGGGCGGGACGCCCGCCGGCGACGGCTCGGCCGCGGGGGGCGGGACCGGGGAGACGCCGACGTTCACGGCCAGGGGCGGGGGAGCGGCGCCGCCGGAGTCGAAGTCGATGAACTCCTTGCGGCCGTCGTGGCAGACGATGGCCACCACGCGGAAGGAGCGGCCGGAGGGGTCGCGGTCGTCGCGGATGCGCTCGACCGAGAGCAGCTTCGCACCCTGGATCTCCTCGCCGATGCCGAAGGTGCGCGTGGAGCGCGAGCCGAGGTCCATGACGACGGCCGTGGACCACCTCGGGCGGTCGGAGACGATGGCGGCCACGAGCTGGGAACGCAGCGAGGTGGCCACCGGGGGCGCCATGAGGTCCGAGCAGGTCTTCGGCGGGGGAGGGGCCGCGTCGACCGCGCCCGCAACGACGACCGGGGGCGGCTTCTGGCCGATGAGCGGGTAGAGGCGGTCCACGTCGAGCGCGGCGAACGCCGGAGGGGGCGGGCCCGCCTGCCCTGCGCCCCCGTCCACCCGGGGTGTCGGACGGATGGCGGCGCCCACGGCGGTGTTCACCGTCCGCGCGAGGAGCCAGGCGGCCGCCGCGAGGAGGACCAGGTTGGCCACCCAGCCGTATTTCTTGAGGAACACTTCGAGCATCGTCGGACGGTCGCCCCCAGGGAGTCGTGAGCAACGAGCGTGCCACCATACCGCATGGCTCTGCGTTCACAAACATGGGAAACGACAAGGCTTCTTCGGTCGTTCCTGGATGGCAGGCGGGAGCCCACCCGGCGCCCCTTGCCATTCTGGCAAATCGGCGCCGCTCCCCGGGGACGCGGCGCCATTTTGTCAGGGGCGGTCCGGGCCCGGGCCGTCGTCCGGCCCGGGGTCGACGAGGCGTCCCTCGTCGTCCCGGTCGAGCTTGCGGTAGATGGTCCGCGGCGCCACCTTGAGCAGGCGCGCCGCCAGGTTCTTGTCGCCGCGGGTGTGGCGAAGGGTCTCGCGGATGACGATCCGCTCGATCTCCTCGAGCGGGGTCCCGACCGCGATGGAGAGGGTCGAGGAGGGGGGGGGAAGGCGGCCGGACCCGGCGCCGCGCACCGCGTCGGGCAGGTCGGCGAGGTCGATCACGTCGCCCCGGCAGAGCACCACCGCCCGCTCCACCGCGTGCTGCAATTCCCGGACGTTCCCCGGCCAGTCGTAGGCGCAGAGGGCCTGCAGGGCCGCGTCGGAGTAGCCCGCGACCGTGCGCCCGTTCCGCTCGGAGAACTGGCGCAGGAAGGCGGCCGCGAGGAGCGGGACGTCCTCGCGCCGCTCGCGGAGCGCCGGCAGCCGCACCGTGACCACGTCGAGCCGGTAGAAGAGGTCCTCCCGGAAGCGGCCGGCGCGGACCTCGGACGCGAGTTCCCGGTTCGTGGCCGCCACGATCCGCACGTCCACCTGGACGGGCAGGGTTCCCCCGAGCCGCTCCACCACGCCGTCCTGGAGGACGCGCAGGAGCTTCGCCTGCACCGCCGGCGACATGTCCCCCACCTCGTCGAGGAAGAGCGTGCCGCCGTGGGCCCGCTGGAAGCGCCCCTCCTTGCGCTGGGTCGCGCCGGTGAAGGCGCCGCGCTCGTAGCCGAAGAGCTCCGACTCGAGGATGGTCTCGGGGATGGCGGCGCAGTTCACCGGGACGAAGGGCGCGCCCGCCCGGGGCGAGAGGTCGTGGAGCAGGCGCGCCGCGAGCTCCTTGCCCGTGCCGCTCTCCCCGAGCAGCAGCACCGTGGCCGACGCGGGCGCCACCTGGCGGAGCGTGTCCTGGGCGGCCCGGAAGGCGGGGGCGCTGCCCACCATTCCCCCGCCGGCGTCCTCCCCGGCGAAGCGCGCGAGCCGCGCCCGCAAGGACCGGTTCTCCGCCACGAGGGAGGCCCGCTCCAGCGCGAGGCGCACCGACTTCACGATGGCGTGCCGCTTCACGGGCTTCGTGATGAAGTCGTAGGCCCCCTCCTTCATGGCGGCCACGGCTCCCTCGACGGTGCCGAAGGCGGTCATGAGGACCACCTCGATCTCCGGGGCGATGGCCTTCACCGCGCGCAGGAGCTCCTCGCCGCCCATCCCGGGCATCATCAGGTCGGTGACCACCACGTCGGGACGGTCGCGCCGGACGGCCTCGAGGGCCTCCTCCCCTGAGGCGGCGAGGGCGACCCGCCACCCCTCCTTGGTGAAGGTGCGCTCGAGGGAGTCCAGATTCGGGCGCTCGTCGTCGACGATGAGGACCAGGGGGGTCACCGCGGGGATCCTACAACGACGCCCCCCCAATCACCCGCTTGCCGTGTCGGATCGATCGTGTATGAGTCCGACGGGACCGGCCCCAACACGGGGGCTGGCGTGGAGGAACGACATGAAGCGCAGCGCCCTGCTCATCGCCCTCGCCGTCGCCGCCTGCGGACCTTCGGTGAAGACCATCTCCGTGGAGCCGGCCAGGGCCACGCTCGACGCCAAGGGAGCGGCCGTCCCGCTCCGCGCCGTGGCCCGCGACGACAAGGGCCAGGCCATCGACCTCGCCAAGGTGAAGGTGGCCTGGTCGAGCTCGGCCCCGCAGGTGGCCACGGTCGACGAGGCCGGCACCGTCACCGCGCAGCGCTCCGGCGACGCCGCCGTCACCGCCGCCATCGGCGAGGTGAAGGGAGTGGCCCAGGTGGTCGTCTCCATCCCGGCGAGCATCAGCGTGTCCGTCCCCTCGCGCGACATGCGCCCCGCCGAGACCCTGGTCCTCTCCGTCGTCGTGGTCGACGACGCCGGCAAGCCGGTCACGGTCCCCCGCACCATCTCCTGGGCCTCGAGCGATCCCGGCGTGGCCCGGGTCGCCGACGGCAAGGTCGAGGCGGTCGGGCCCGGCTCGGCCACCATCACCGCCTCCACCGGCTCCCTCAAGGCGACCTCGCAGATCACCGTCCGCATCCCCGAGTTCTCGAAGCTCGCGCTCACCCCGTCGAAGACCCAGACGCTGAAGAAGGGCGACAAGCTCACCCTCAAGGTGGCGGCCCTCGACAAGAAGGGGCAGAAGGTGGCCGGCGTCCCGGTGGCCTGGAAGTCCTCCGACGCGCGCATCGCCACGGTCTCGCCGGAGGGCGTGGTCTCGGCCGTGAAGAAGGGCAGCGCCAAGATCACCGCGTCGGCGGCCGGCAAGTCGGCGACCCTCGGGATCACGGTCGCCGAGACGGCCTCGAAGTCGAAGTCGAAGTCCTCCTCGAAGAAGAAGACGAAGTAGCGCTCCACCGCGCCCTCGCGGCGCGACGTCCGGAAAAGAGAAGGGGGAGCCCATCGGGCTCCCCCTCGTCGTTCCTGCACCGGAAACGTCGGGCCTAGGCCTCGGGCGTCTCGGCCTTCGGGGCGGCCTCGGCCTCGGGCTTCGGCTGGGGCTTCGGCTTGCCCGCGTTGGCCTTGGCGCGCTTGGCGGCGCGGTTCTCCGACCTGGCGGCGGCCTTGGCGGGCGCCGCGGGAGCCGGGGCGGCGGCCTCGGGCTTCTTGGCGTCGGGCTTGGGGCTCGCGGCGTAGCGGTTCTTGAACCGCTCGATGCGGCCCGCGGTGTCGAGGATCTTCTGCTTGCCCGTGAAGAACGGGTGGCAGGACGAGCAGATCTCGATGTGGAAGTCGCCGCGGGTGCTGCGGGTCTCGATGACCGCGCCGCAGGCGCACACGACCTTGGACTGCTTGTACTCGGGGTGGAGACCTTCCTTCATGACGTCCTTCCTGTCGCCTCTTGCATCGCGCGGGAGCGCGCGGTGGTCCGGGCGGGATGGGGGGATCTAGTCGGTCTGGCCGTTTCCGTCAAGGACTGCGGTCACTTGCCCCCTCCGACCATCATCTGGAAGAACTCGGCGTGGTCGTGGGCCTGGCGGAACTTGTCGAGCATGAACTTCATGGCCTCCACGTTGTCGAGGCCGTTCAGGATGGTCTGGCGCAGGATGTAGATCTTGGAGAGCCAGTCGGCCGGGAGGAGCAGCTCCTCCTTGCGGGTGCCGCTCTTCGCCAGGTCCATGCAGGGGAAGATCCGCTTCTCCATGAGCCGGCGGTCGAGCACGATCTCCGAGTTCCCGGTGCCCTTGAACTCCTCGAAGATCACCTCGTCCATGCGGCTGCCGGTGTCGACGAGCGCGGTGCCGATGATGGTGAGCGACCCTCCCTCCTCGATGTTGCGGGCCGCGCCGAAGAAGCGCTTGGGCTTGTGGAGGGCGTTCGCGTCCACGCCGCCGGAGAGGATCTTGCCCGAGGGGGGCACGGTGGAGTTGTAGGCGCGCGCCAGGCGGGTGATCGAGTCGAGCAGGATCACCACGTCCTTCTTGTGCTCCACGAGCCGGCGGGCCTTCTCGATCACCATCTCGGCCACCTGCACGTGGCGCGTGGCCGGCTCGTCGAAGGTGGAGGCGACCACCTCCCCCTTCACCGTGCGCTCCATGTCGGTCACCTCCTCCGGCCGCTCGTCGATGAGCAGCACGATGAGGATCACCTCCGGGTGGTTCCGGGTGATGGCGTGGGCGATGTTCTGGAGGAGGACCGTCTTGCCGGCGCGGGGCGGGGAGACGATGAGGCAGCGCTGCCCCTTCCCGATGGGGGCGAAGAGGTCCACCACGCGGGTGGTCATCTCGTTCGGGTCGTGCTCGAGCGTGAGCCGCTCGGTGGGGTAGAGCGGCGTGAGGTTGTCGAAGAGGACCTTGCCCTCGCCCTCCTCCGGCGGCTCGCCGTTGATCGAGTCGACCTGGAGCAGGGCGAAGTAGCGCTCGCCCTCCTTGGGCTGGCGCACCGTGCCGCGCAGCGTGTCGCCGGTGCGCAGGTTGAAGCGGCGGATCTGCGACGGGGAGACGTAGATGTCGTCGGGGCCGGGCAGGTAGCTGAAGTCGGCGCTGCGCAGGAAGCCGAAGCCGTCGGGCAGGACCTCGATGGTGCCCTCGCTGGCCACCTCCATCTCCTCCTCCTTCTCGTCGGCCTTCTTCGACTCGGCCTGGAGGATGGCGAAGATGAGGTCCTGCTTCTTCATCGCGCCGGCGGCCTCGATGCCGAGGTCGCGCGCGAGCGCGGCCAGCTCGGCCACCTTGCGGTGCTTCAGGTCGGTGAGGCTCGACGTCGGGGAGGAGGCGGCTGCGGGAGGAGCGGGGGGCATGGGGAGATCCGGGGGGAAGGCGCCGTCGGGCAGGAGCCCGGAGGGGAGATGGCGCGACGGACAGGGGGGAGCGCCGGAAACCTAAGTGGCGACGGCCGGTCTGTCAACCCGGGAGCCTTTTCACCGAGAGACGAAGAGGGATGTGGGAGAAGATGCGTGCCTACACGGATGTGCCATGGTCGCGGGTCGGTGGGTGATGAGGCGGATGCGCCGCCGTGCCGTATGATGTTCACGAAGGAGGTCACGTGGATCCCCAGGAGGCCGTCGTCGCAGGCTCGTCCGGCTTCGTCGACGCCATGCTCCCGCTGCTCACCGAGCGTCTCGGCGGCGCACCGCGCGTCGCCGACTCGCCGCACCTCGCCTCGGCGCTCTGCCAGGGCGGGGCGCGGCTGCTCGTCTACGAGCACGGCGGGCGCGAATGGCTCTCGCTCTGCGGCGAGCTGCGCGGGCTCGCGGGCCCCGACCTCATCGTCGTCGCCGCGCTCCCTCCCGAGCACGCCGCCGACGTCGCCGAG
>JBAVCR010000616.1:0-1684 GCA_049586815.1 Anaeromyxobacteraceae bacterium | reverse complement strand
GACGCGGCCAGCGCCAGCGCCGCGAGCTTGTCCCGGAGCTCCACCACGAGCCGCTCGGCGGTCTTCTTGCCCACGCCCGGAACCCGGGTGAGGCGCGCCACGTCGCCCGCGGCCACGGCGGCGGCGAGGTCGCGCGGCTCGATGCCCGAGAGGATGTTCTGGGCGGCGCGCGGCCCCACGTTCTTCACCCCGATGAGCTCGCGGAAGACCGCCTCCTCCTCCTCGGACCCGAAGCCGAAGAGGTCGAGCGCGTCCTCGCGGACGTGCATGTACGTGCGGAGCCGGACCGGTTCGCCCGGGGGGAGCGCGGCGAGGCAGGGGGCCGAGACGTGGAGCAGGTAACCCACCCCGGCCACGTCGAGCACCACCGACCCGTCCCGCTTCTCGACGACCGTCCCGTGCACGTGGGCGATCAAGCGGTCCTCCGGACCCTGCGGGAGCGCGGTGCGGCCGCCGGGGGGCGCCGCGGGGGGAGACGCTGCTCGACGGTGCGCTGGGCGCCACGGCCGATGTGGCAGAGCGCGAGCGCGATGGCGTCGGCCTCGTCGGCGAGACGGGCGGTGACGCCGAAGAGCGCGCGGGCCATGCGGATCATCTGCTCCTTCTCGGCGTTTCCGTTCCCGGTGAGGGCGAGCTTCGCCTGCTGTGGGGCGTACTCGGCCACCGGCACGCCCGCCCGGGCGGCGGCGGCGAGGACGACGCCGCGGGCCTGGCCGAGGACGAGGGCGGAGCGGGGAGAGACGCCGGCGAAGACGGTCTCGACGGCGACGGCGTCGGGGCCGGCGCGCCCGAACAGCGCCTCCAGGCCGTCGAGGATGAGCGCCAGCCTGCGGGGCAGGTCGTGGTCGCCGGGCACGAGCACTCCCGACTCGACGACCCGGAGCCGGGAACCCGTCCTCGCCACCACGCCGTAGCCGCAACGATGCGTGCCCGGATCGACGCCGACGACCACCACGCGCGCATCGTGCCACGGCTCTGAATGCCCGTCCAGTGGCGGTCACTCTCCGTGGCGGTCACGCGCCCGGCCGGCGGGACGCGGCGCGCTCGGCGTCGGGCTTCACGAGCGCGAGCAGTCCTCCCGCCACCGCCAGGGCGGCGCCGGAGAGGAGCGCCGTGCGCCAGCCCCGGACGAAGGAGGCCTTCCCGAAGGCGGAGAAGAGGGCGCCCCCGAGGGAGACCCCCACCACCATCCCCACGTTGCGCGCGGTGGCGAGGAGCCCTCCCCCCGCGCCCAGCTTGCCGGCCGGGAGCGCCCCCATGACCGCGCTGTTGTTGGGCGGCTGGAAGAAGCCCATCCCCGCCCCTTCCACGGCGAGCGCGGCCACGACGAGCCCCATGGGCGTCGCCGCGTCGGCGAAGGAGAGCCCGAGGAGGCCGGCGGCGAGCAGGGCGCCCCCCACCACCTGGGGCACGCGGGGCCCGCTCCGGTCGGAGATCCATCCCGAGAGCGGCGAGGTGACCATGAGCGAGATGGGGACCACCGTGAGCGCCGCTGCGAGCCCGCCCGGCCCGAGCCCCTTCACCTCCGAGAGGAAGAACGGCGAGAGCAGCGTCTGGTGGAAGAGGGCCGCGTAGGAGAGCAGTCCGGCCGCGAGCCCCAGGGTGATGGTGGAGTTCCGGAGCAGCTCCGGGTCGACGAGCGGGCCCGCGGTGCGCCGCTCGGTCCGCCAGAGCAGGGCCGTGG
>JBAVCR010000615.1:0-9765 GCA_049586815.1 Anaeromyxobacteraceae bacterium | reverse complement strand
GGTGCCGCCGGCGCGGCCGGCGTCCCGGTGGCCGCAGCGGCGGCCGCCTTGGCCTTGTCGCGCTGCGACTGCAGCATGCGCGGGTTCGGGGCGAGGATCATGAACATCTGGCGCCCTTCCATGCGGGCCGACGCCTCGATGACCGCGACCTCCTTCAGGTCGGCGACGATGCGCTCGAGCACCTTCGTGCCGAGCTCGCGGTGGGAGAGCTCGCGGCCGCGGAACATCACCGTGACCCGCGCCTTGTTCGACTCCTCGAGGAACTCCCGGATCTTCCGGATCTTCGTCTCGTAGTCGTGCTCCTCGGTGCGGGGCCGGAACTTCACTTCCTTGAGCTGCACCACCACCTGGTTCTTCTTGGCCTCGCTCTGCTTCTTCTTCTCGGTGTACTTGAACTTCCCGTAGTCCATGATCTTGCAGACGGGAGGCTTGGCGAGCGGGCTGACCTCGACGAGGTCGAACCCGTTCTCCTGGGCCATCCGCAGTGCCTGCTCGATCGACAGGATGCCGAGCTGCTCGCCGGCCGGCCCGATGCACCGGACCTCACGCGCCTTGATGCGGCGGTTGGTGCGTGCGTCGCGGCTCGTCGCCCTCTGGTCTTTTCCGTTGATGGGAACTCTCCTGTGTGTCCCCCGCGGGTCGGGGGAAAAAGCGGCGTGATGATAAGGATTTCCCGCCGGTTGTCAACGCGCGTTGGGATCCGACGAATCCTTACGCGCGTCGCGGATCCAGCTCATCATTCCGCGGAGTTCCTTGCCGACCGCCTCGATGGGGTGCGCCTTCTCGGCCTGGCGGAACGCCTCGAACTTCGCCCCGCCGCCGTTCAGCTCGCCGATGAACTCGCGGGCGAAGGCGCCGGACTGGATCTCCTTGAGAATCTTGCGCATTTCCTCCTTCGTCTGCGCATTCACCACGCGGGGGCCGCGGGTGTAGTCGCCGTACTCGGCCGTGTCGCTGATCGAGTGGCGCATCCAGGCGAGGCCGCCCTCGTACATCAGGTCGACGATGAGCTTCAGCTCGTGGAGGCACTCGAAGTAGGCGCTCTCCGGCTGGTAGCCGGCCTCGACGAGGACCTCGAACCCGGTCTTCACGAGGGCCGCGGCGCCGCCGCAGAGGACCGCCTGCTCGCCGAAGAGGTCGGTCTCGGTCTCCTCCTTGAACGTGGTCTCGAGGATTCCGGCGCGGCCGCCGCCCACCGCCCGGGCGTAGGCGAGGCCGATGTCCCTGGCCTGGCCGGAGGCGTCCTGGTGCACGGCGATGAGGCACGGGATGCCGCGCCCGTCCTGGAACTGGCGGCGGACCAGGTGGCCAGGGCCCTTCGGGGCGACGAGCATCACGTCCACGTCCTTCGGCGGCACGACCTGGCCGAAGTGGATGTTGAAGCCGTGGGCGAACATGAGCGCCTTGCCCTTCCCGAGGTGCGGCGCGATCTCCTCCTCGTAGACCTTCTTCTGGGTCTGGTCGGGGAGGAGCACCATGATCACGTCGGCCTCCTTCGCCGCCTCGGCCACGCTCACAACCCGCAGCCCGGCCCCCTCGGCCTTGGCGCGCGACTTCGACCCGGCGTGAAGGCCGACCCGGACGTCGACGCCCGAGTCCTTGAGGTTGAGGGCGTGCGCGTGCCCCTGGCTTCCGTAGCCGATCACCGCCACCTTGCGGCTCTTCAGCAGCTCGGGCTTCGCGTCCTTGTCGTAGTAGATGGTCGCCATGTCTCGGGGGTCCTTTACTTGAGGTTGGGGGGTGCGAGGGTCTTGAAGCCGCGCTCGAGCGCGATGCGCCCGGAGCGGCAGAGTTCCTGGATGCCGTAGTGGGCCAGCCGGTCCTCGAGGGCGTCGAGCTTGCCGGCGTTCCCGCTGGCCTCGATGACGAGCGCGTCGGGCGACACGTCGACGATCTTGGCCTCGTAGGTCTCGGCGAGCGCCCGCAGCTCGGCGTGGTTCTTCTCCGGGGTGCGGATCTTCACGAGGAGCAGCTCGCGCTCCACGAGGTCGACCGGCGAGAGCTCCCGCACCTCGACCACCGGCACGAGCTTCTGCACCTGGCGCACCACCTGCTCCACGGTCTTCGAGGAGAGGCGCACCACGATGGTCATGCGCGAGTACTCGGGGCGCTCGGTGGGACCCACCGTGAGGCTCGCGATGTTGTAGCCGCGCCGGGAGAACAGGCCGGCGATGCGGTGCAGCACGCCCGGCTTGTTCTCGACGAGCAGGCTGACGGTGTGGCTGCTGCCGGTGGGCAGCTTTTCGTCGCGTTCCATGTCTCTCCTCACTCGCCTTCGATCATGTCGTTGAGGGGCGCCCCGGCCGGCACCATCGGGTAGACGTGTGCGTCGGGCCGGGTCCGGACGTCGACGATCACCGGTCCGCCGGTGTGGGCGAGCGCCCGGTCGAGCACGTCCTCCAGCTCCGACGGCTTGCGGGCCCGGAGCCCGAGGCAGCCGTAGGCCTCGGCCAGCTTCACCAGGTCGGGGAGGTCGCTGAGCGGCGTCTCGGCGAGCCGCTTCTCGTAGAACAGGTCCTGCCACTGGTGCACCATCCCCAGGAACAGGTTGTTCAGGATGAAGATCTTGATGGGGAGCTTCAGGTCCACCGCGGTGGCGAGGTCCTGCAGCGTCATCTGGAACGACCCGTCGCCGTCGATGCCGATGACGAGCGCGTCCGGCCGCCCCAGCTGCACGCCGATGGCGGCGGGCAGGCAGAAGCCCATGGTCCCCAGGCCGCCCGAGGTGATGAACTGCCGGGGCCAGATGGTCTTCCAGTACTGGGCCGCGAACATCTGGTGCTTCCCCACGCCGGTGGTGACGAGCGCCTTGCCCTGGGTCTTCTCCCAGAGCCGCTGGATCACGTGCTGGGGCTCGATGTGCTCCTCGCCCTGGGCGGGGAAGCGCAGCGGGTGCTTCTCCCTCCAGGCCGCCACCTTGGCCTTCCAGGCGCCGATGTCGGCGCGGCCGGCGGAGGCGAAGGCCTTGCGGACGTGCTCGGTGAGCTGCGGGAGCAGGAGCTTCAGGTCGCCCACGAGCGGCACGGTCGCCGTGACCAGCTTGGAGATCTCGGCGGGGTCGATGTCCAGGTGGACGATCTTGGCCTCCGGGGCGAAGGTCGAGAGCTTGCCGGTGACCCGGTCGTCGAAGCGCGCGCCGAGCGCGATGATGAGGTCCGAGTCCTGGACCGTGTAGTTCGCGAACTTGGCGCCGTGCATGCCGAACATGCCCAGGCACTGCGGGTGGCTCTCCGGGAGGGCGCCCTTGCCGTGCACGGTGGTCACCACCGGCGCGCCCACCAGCTCGACGAACTCGGCCACCTCCGCGTAGGCGTTCGAGGTCCGCACCCCGCCGCCCAGGTAGATGACCGGCCGGCTCGCGCCGCGGATGAGCGCCGCGGCGTCCTTCAGGCGCGGCTCCTCCCGCACCGGCGGGTGGTAGCCGGGGATGTTCACCGTCTCCGGGTACTCGAAGTCGAGCTCGGCGTTCTGGACGTCCTTGGGGATGTCGACGAGCACCGGACCCGGGCGCCCGGTGCGGGCGACGTAGAAGGCCTCCTTGAGGATGCGCGGGAGGTCCTTCACGTCGGTCACGAGCCAGTTGTGCTTCGTGATGGGCATGGTGATGCCCGTGATGTCGGCCTCCTGGAACGCGTCGCTCCCGATGAGCGAGGAGGAGACGTTGCCGGTGATGGCCACCATGGGAACCGAGTCGAGGTAGGCGTCGGCGATCCCGGTGACGAGGTTCGTGGCCCCGGGGCCGGAGGTGCCGAAGCACACCCCCACCTTGCCGGTGGCGTGCGCGAATCCCTCGGCGGCGTGGGCGCCCACCTGCTCGTGCCGCACCAGCACGTGCTTCACCTTCGTCGAGTCGTAGAGCGCGTCGTAGATGGGCAGGATGGCCCCGCCCGGCACGCCGAACACCCATTCCACGCCCTCGGCCTCGAGCGCCCTCACGACCGCCTTCGCTCCCGTCATCTTCTCTCGTGCCATTGTCCCTCTCGTCGTCCTAGACGCGCCCGAGCGCGCTCTTCTCTTCCTGCTCCTGCTCCTCCGGACGGATGCGCAGGGCGATGCGGTTCACCACGTCGAGGAAGGCGCGCGCGCTCCCCTCGATGACGTCGGTGGAGAGCGCGCGGCCGCGGTAGACGCCGGTCTCGTGCTCCACCTCCAGGCTCACCTCGCCCTGGGCGTCCTCGCCCACGGTCACCGCCTGGATCCGGTAGTCGCGGAGCTTCGCCTCGATGCCGGTGATCTTCTCGATGGCCTTGAAGACGGCGTCGACCGGGCCGTCGCCCGCGGAGGCGTCCTGGAACCTCTCCCCGCCCGACTTGAGGAGCGAGATGGAGGCGGCCGGCAGGGTCCCCGTGCCCGAGGTGGTGGAGAGCGCCGACAGCTCCCACATCGCCTGCCCCTTGAGGAGCTGGCCGTGGATGACGAGCGCCTCCAGGTCGGCGTCGTAGATCTCCTTCTTCTTGTCGGCGAGCAGCTTGAAGTCGGCGAAGACGCGGTCGAGCTGCTCGTCGGTGAGCCGGTAGCCCAGCTCGACGAGGCGCTCCTTCAGCGCGTGCCGTCCGGAGTGCTTGCCGAGGACGAGCTGGGACTTCGTGAAGCCCACCTCCTCCGGCCGCATGATCTCGTAGGTCTCGCGGTGGGTGAGCATGCCGTGCTGGTGGATGCCGGCCTCGTGGGCGAAGGCGTTCTGCCCCACGATGGCCTTGTTCCGCTGCACGGAGTTGCCGGTGACCTGCTGCACCATCTTGCTCGCCGGGTAGAGCTTCTCGGTGTGCACCCCGGTCACGACGCCGAAGACGTCGGCGCGGGTCTTGATGGCCATCACCACCTCCTCCAGGGAGGCGTTGCCGGCCCGCTCGCCGATGCCGTTCAGCGTGCACTCCACCTGCCGCGCGCCCACCTGCACGCCGGCCAGGCTGTTCGCCACGGCGAGCCCGAGGTCGTTGTGGCAGTGGACCGAGATCACCACCCGGTCGATGCCGCGCACGTTCTTGCGCAGGTAGGAGAGGGTCTCGGCGTAGGTGGAGGGGAGCGCGTAGCCCACCGTGTCCGGGATGTTGAGGGTGGTGGCGCCGGCCTCGATGGCCGCCTCCACCACCTCGGCCAGGAACTCGAGCTCGGTGCGGGCGGCGTCCTCGGTGGAGAACTCCACGTCGTCGAAGCGCTCCCGGGCCATCTTCACGCCTTCCACGGCCCGGCGGACGATCTCCTCCTTGGCCATCTTGAGCTTGAAGTCGCGGTGGATGGGGCTCGTGGCCAGGAAGACGTGGCAGCGCCTCCGGGGCGCGTCCTGCAGCGCCTTCCAGGAGGCCTCGATGTCCCCGCGGGTGCAGCGCGAGAGGCTGCAGATGATGGGCCCCTCGATCTGGCGCGAGACCCCCTGGATGGCCTCGAGGTCGCCCGGGGAGGCGGCGGCGAAGCCGGCCTCGATGACGTCCACGCCGAGCTCCTGGAGCGCGCGCGCGACCCGGAGCTTCTGGCCCAGGTTCATCGAGAAGCCGGGGCTCTGCTCACCGTCGCGAAGGGTCGTGTCGAACACGATCACGCGATCGGGGGAACGGCCGGCGGCGGCGGGCGTCTTCGTTTCACTCGACATGGCGGTTCTCGGGCTCCGGTTCGGGGCCGCAGGAGCGATTCTCGCCATCGAGAACGACCCCTCCGGCCATTCAGGCGGGGGAGGTCGCGGCAGAGGGTTCAGCCTCGCCGGGAGTCCTCTCCCGCCGGGCGAAGAAGTCGATGCTCTCTGCGTACGAAAGACACGGACTGAGCAGAATACGGAACCGGGCCCACCCTGTCAACGACCGGGGGGACCGGGCACCCGTCAGTACGGGGGCGCGCCTTCCTTGCGCAGCAGATCGACGAAGGCGTCGAGGGGCATCGTCTTGAGGTCCTCGCCGCCTCGTCGCCGGGGGGAGACCCCCTTCGCCTCGACCTCCTTCTCGCCCACCACCACGGTGAACGGGATCTTCTGCAGCTGCGCGTCCCGGATCTTTGCCCCGAGCTTCTCGCTCGTGCGGTCGAGCTCGACCCGGAACCCCTCGGCCTCGAGCCGCGCCGCCACCTCCGCCGCCCAGTCGTTGAAGCGGTCGGAGACCGTCACCACGCGGGCCTGGACCGGGGCGAGCCAGGTCGGGAAGGCCCCGGCGAAGTGCTCGGTGAGGATGGCCATGAAGCGCTCGAACGAGCCGTAGATGGCCCGGTGGATGACCACCGGCCGGTGCTCGGCGTTGTCGTCGCCCACGTAGGAGAGGTCGAACCGCTCCGGCGCCAGGTAGTCGAGCTGGATGGTGGCGAGCTGCCACTTGCGCCCGATGGAGTCGGTGACGTCGAAGTCGATCTTGGGGCCGTAGAAGGCCCCCTCCCCCGGCTTCACCTCGTAGGGCAGGCCCACCGCCTGGAGCGCGCCCTGGAGGGCCGCCTCGGCCCGGTCCCAGGTGGCGTCGTCGCCGAGCTTCACCGCCGGCCGGGTGGAGAACTTGGCCGTGTACTCGAGCCCCATGGCCTTGTAGACGACGTCGATCTGCCGGACGAGCGACCGCACCTCGTCGACGATCTGCGACTCGGCCAGGTAGATGTGGGCGTCGTCCTGCTGGAACTGGCGCACCCGGGTGAGGCCGGAGAGCGTCCCGGAGGCCTCGTTGCGGTGGAGCACGTCCTGCGTGTGGTAGCGGATGGGCAGCTCGCGGTAGCTGCGCTTCTGCATCGCGTAGAGCAGGTGGTGCGACGGGCAGTTCATGGGCTTCAGCGACTGGGTGCAGCGGTCCTCGAGCGGCAGCTTCTCGTCGGTCTCGCTGTCCACCACGAGGAACATGTTCTCGCGGTACTTGCCCCAGTGGCCGGAGGTCTCCCAGAGCTTCTTGTTGAAGAGCAGCGGCGTCTTCACCTCGACGTAGCCGTTCTTGCGGGTGAGCCGGCGCATGGCGTCGCCGAGCAGGTGGTAGACGGTGGTCCCGTTCTGGAGCCAGAAGGCCGCGCCCGGCGCGTAGGGATGGAAGGTGAAGAGGCCGAGCGCGGGCCCGAGCTTGCGGTGGTCGCGCTTGCGCGCCTCCTCCATCCGCACGGTCCACTCGTCGAGCTCCTTCTTGCTGAAGAAGGAGGTCCCGTAGATGCGCTGCAGCATGGGGTTCTTCGGATCGCCGCGCCAGTAGGCGCCGGCCACCGAGGTGAGCTTCACCACCCCGATGCGCCCGGTGGACGGGCCGTGGGGCCCCAGGCAGAAGTCGACCCAGTCGCCGTGCCGGTAGAGGGTGAGCGTGCTCGCCCCCCGGGCGGCGATGTCCCTCACGATCTCGACCTTGTACCCCTCCCCCAGCCTCTCGAAGAGCGCGAGGGCGTCCTGCATCGTCACCTCCTCGCGCACGAAGGGCTGATCGGCGGCGATGGCCTCGTTCGTGGCCTTCTCGATCCGCTCCAGGTCCTCGGGGGTGAACGGGGTCTCGCGGGCGAAGTCGTAGTAGAAGCCGTCCTCGATGGCCGGGCCGATGGTCACCTGGGTGCCGGGGTAGAGCTTCTGCACCACGCTCGCCATGACGTGCGCCGCGTCGTGCCGGGCCACCTCGAGCGCCTCGGGATTCCGGGTGGTGACCACCTCGAGCCGGACGTCCCGGTCGATGGGGCGGGAGAGGTCGACGGGCTCGCCGTCGAGGCGGGCCACGTAGGCGGCCTTGGCCAGCCCGGCGCCGATCTTCTCGCGCACGAAGTCGGCCACGCGCGTGCCGCGGGCGGCCTCCTTCGAGGAGCCGTCGGGGAGCGTCACCTTCACGATGTCGGACATGGCGAGGTCAAGTAGCACGCGCCCCGGGGGGTCGCAACCTCGCCGCCAGATTCACTCGGAGTAACCATAGCCCCCGGTGCGGACGCCGGTGACCACGCCCTCCCGGACCTCGACGTAACGCACCAGGGCGCGGGGCCCGAAGTCGTAGGTCCAGGTCTCCCGCACCACCACCGTCGTGGCGCCGGTGGCCACCTGCCCGTTCCCCTCGGCCACCGAGACCACCTCCTCCCGGAGGTCCTGGAACACGGGATCGCCGCAGCGGGAGAGCAGGTCGTAGGTGCTGTCGCCGGCGCGGAGCGTCGAGGGCTCGCAGGCGGCCCGGGGCACCGCACTGCCGGGGGGGCGCGACTCCCTCGACCTCCCGTAGCCGCCGGTCGTCACCCCGGTGAGCCGCCCGTTCTCGAGGCGCGCCTGGCGGACCAGCGCGCCCGGCCCCCGATCGTAGGTCCAGGTCTCCACCACCACCGTGACGGTGCGGGCGAAGCCCTGGACCCGGTCGCCCACCCACTCGGTCACCTGCCGGGGCCGGGACTCCCGGAGCGTCGGCGCCCCGCACTTGCCGAGCAGGTCGAGCCGGGAATCACCGACCGAGACGACTCCCCGCTCGCAGCTCATCCCGTCCTCGGCAACTGCCCGGGGAGCGGGGACGAGGGTGGCGAGGAGGAGGAGCATGGGGGCGCGGCGCGGCACCCGGCCATCCTACCCCCACCTGAACGGACTGTCAGACCCCCATGGTGGGATGCCTCCACGGAGACGACGCCATGAAGGACCTGAAAGAGCGAGAGCAGGAGGCGAGGGCCCGGCTGGCGGACCAGCTGAAGCGGCTGCGCGCGGAGATGACCCGCCGGCCTCCCACGGCAGGAGGAGTGAGGCTCCGCCCCCCTCCCCCTGCCCGTCCCGAGCCCGAGCAGCCCAACTGGTGGTGGCAGCGCTAGGGCCCATCGGCCCCTGGCCGTCGCTAGCCTCCGGTCGAGGCGAACCAGGCGCCCGCCGGATTCGTCACGAAGACGATCGGGGCGATGCACGGCACCGGGAGGTCGAGCGCCGCCTCGATCTCCGCGTCGCCGGAGGGCGTGGCCGGAAAGTCCCCGGTGGTCACGTTGACGGTGGTGGGCTGCCCGGCCGCATCGACGCCGAGGCAACTCACCTTCACCCGGAAGGCCGCCACCGGGTTCGTGAGCCTTCGCTCGCTCGGCACGACCGGATCGTCGGCGAGGACGAGGCCCCGGACCTTCACCTCCACCCTCCCGTCGGCACGAAGCTCTCCCTTGCCCTCGCGCAGCGTCCAGGGGAGCCCGCCGCCGTTCACTCCCCGTATCGGGCTCCTCGCCGCCGTGTAGGCCACGGGAACTCCCGCCATGGTCTCGAAGGCGAGGATCTTCTCGTCGCCGTCCGCGGCCGCGCGTCCCGCCGTCAGGAGGAGGACCGCCGCCGCCAGCAACCTCGGGTGAAGCTTCGCCACCTGCATGGTGCACCTCGTCGCATCGTCGATGCCTCCCCGCGGGGCTCGCTATCCACGCGTGGGGAGGGCGTCAACGTGAAGTGATCGGTGACCCCGGAAAAAAGTTCGTGACCCTCGCCAGGGCCTCCCGGATCGCCTTCCTGCCTTCCGGGCCGACCTGCGCTAGGCTCGGGGGATGACGCGCCTCCTCCCCCCTCCCGCCCTGCTCCTCCTCGCGCTCGCCGCCTGCACGCCCTCCGCCACGGTCCGCCAGGTCCGTCAGACCACCGACGGCGGCACCCTCCTCGTGAACGGCGGGTCCGGATTCCCGGCCGCGATGCGCCAGGCGGTCACCGCCATGGAGGTCCACTGCCGCGGTCCCTACGAGGTGGTCGAACTCGCCCAGGTCCAGACCGGGCAGACCACCTCCGGCGGCATGGCCGCCGGGTTCGGCCCGGTCGCCTTCGGCACGTCGAGCACCTCGCCGGTGTTCGGGACGAGCATCAGCTACCTGTGCCGTCCGCCCCAGGCCACGGCGCTCAACGACTCGGTCTTC